>CALHRJ010000097.1 GCA_938038395.1 uncultured Deinococcales bacterium
TGCTTGGGCAGAGTCTAACGCAATCGTATTTGCTAATTCTGTATTAGGTGCTAGAACCAATCGCTATGGTGACTTTATAGATTTGTGCGCAGCTATTAGTGGACGTGTTCCTTATAGTGGTTTTCACACCGATGAAGGACGTAGAGCGCAGCATGTTTTTAAGCTTGAAGGCTTTTCTGATGAATTGCTGGCGCAAGAAACATTGTTCACAGCAGTTGGTTTGTTTGTTGGGCGCAAGACTGAATCTAGAATTCCAGTGATTGTTGGTTTACCAGAAGATGCTAGTGAAGATGCATTAAGAGCATTAGGTGCAGCAGCGGCTACAAGTGGTTCGGTTGGACTCTTTCACGCAGTAGGCATCACGCCAGAAGCGACAACTTTAGAAGACGCTTTGCAATATCAAGAAGCTGAGCTTGTCGAGGTTGTTAAGCCAGATGATTTAAGACAAGTACTTAAAAACCTTTCAACAGCTACGAATAAAGAAACTTTAAGTGCAATATGTTTAGGTACACCACATTTTTCAATTCATGAGTTTGAAGCACTGATGACTATATTAGAAAATTACAGTGGTCGAGTAGAAATGGAATTCTATATCAATACAGGTCGTCATGTTTTAGCGCAGCTTGAAGAGCGTGGTCATGTGAAGGAATTAGAAGGACGTGGCATACAACTTGTGATTGATACTTGTACGTATATTACGCCTATTTTGAAAAACCTTGATGGTGTTGTGATGACGAATTCGGGTAAATGGGCTTATTACGCACCAGGGAATATAGGTGTGCAAGTTGCCTTTGGCAGTTTGGAAGATTGTGTGAAATCCGCTTACTTAGGGGAGGTGAGTCAGGATGACCGAATCTGGTCTTGATACACAAAGTAAGTTTGAGGCTCTCAGTCTTTTTTCAGGTGAAGCAGGAAGCATCACGACAGGTGACGCTTTGGTGCTTGAAGAACCTTTGAGTTTTTGGGGTGGATTTGATTTGGGTACAGGGTCGATTTGTGACCATAGTCACCCACAGTTTGGGACAGTACTTACAAACAAAGTGCTTGTGATGAGGAGTGGACGAGGCTCGAGCTCCGCAAGTTCCGTCCTAGCCGAATCTATCCGAAGTGGTTTAGGACCAGTAGCCATCCTAGTAAAAGACCCTGACCCTATTTTGGCTTTAGGCGCAATCATTGCTGCTGAACTCTATGGCGTTTACTGCCCTGTAGCAGTTGTTGCTGATGAACATTGGAGTACCTTAATAAGTGCAAAAAATATAAGCATGTCTACAATCGTTGATTCCGATAATTGTGCTATTGAATTAAAGACATAAACTTCCTTGTTTGAGTGAAATAATTGACTGAAAATAACTAAATAATAGATAATAAATGTGAGTTTATTTGACTCATATTTTTAATATTCATTTAGCTGTAAAAATATGCTTGACATGAAAAAAAAGTTGTGATAAAAATATTGGGGGTTAAAAATAACTCCGAATATTACGATACTATGACAAAACCGAGGAGGTAAATTTTCTTAGGGTTTGTATTTTTGTGAATATTTTTCCTAAGATATTAGATAAAGAATTAAACGAAGTTTTAGAGCTTTGCAAAGAAGTTCGTCAGACACAGGTTATCCATCATGCAAGTCATGAAAGTGTGTGTCTAGGCTCGAGCCAAGCTGCAATCACTCTACTGAAGTCACTTTATTTATAGTTGACTTCCTAAGAGTAATAAACAAAACAACAAATATCTGAGATGTGCTCATTCCAAAGCTATCAGCTTCTTTTGAAGTTGCGTTTTGTTGTCTGCTTGCTCAATACAATAGTAAGAAGAATAAATCTTTTTGCAAAGAATTGGTCCTATAGTTTTAAGTTTTTAGTTCTAAGTTCAATGTTTAGCGATGTATAATTAAACGCTGAAAAATTTAACGCTGTAAATTCCCTACATCAACATGAATTTAAGGAAGGTACTTACATGAAAATCTTTATCAAGAAATTGATAAGCATAGCCATAGCAGTACTCGCTGTGGCTTCGTTTGGAGCATATGCTCAACAAACTGTTACGATCGCTACACGCGCAAATCCTCAAATTGATGCCCAACTCAAGCAAATTATCGATGCTGTCAACGCGTCTACGACAGATTATAGAATAGCCCATACACCCATTAGTGGTGACTTTCAAGCGCACATAAAATCTGGTGGGGCAGGGGCAGATATTTATTGGGTCAATCAAGAGGATATGTCACTTGCTTTGCAAGATCACTATCAATCTTTGAATATGTGTATGGCACACAAACCACGCTACACTGTCGGTGATATGAGTGATTACTATTCTCAAATTATTGAGACAGGTGTAATCAACCAAATTATGTATGGTCTGCCGATTGTGGCAAGTCCAGTTGTGGCTTATATCAACGCTGATTTATTTACAAAAGCAGGTCTATCATTACCGACAAGATATTGGACTTGGGATGACTTAAAAGATGCCTCTCAAGCTTTAACCAAAGATACTAATGGTGACGGACGCATCGATCAGTGGGGCTTTGTCGCTGATGGTTGGCCACCGCCACAAATGTTTATTTGGCAAGCTGGTGGAGACATTGTTGGTGGCGGTTTAGGGTCTTCCCCTATCGATAGCGCACCTTCGGTTGCAGCACTGGACTTCTACCGTAGCTTTTCTCCAGCAGGTCAACAGCTTTCACGTAATGTATCTGTTGAGCAGCTTTTTAGAGAAGGTCAAGTAGGCATCTTCTTTGGTAGTTCTACTGAGAACTTTGCAGGTCAGGGTAATGTTGTTATGCAACAAGTCCCACGTAACCCTATTACTCACAAGCACACAACGTTTGCATGGACAGAGCTATTAGCTATGTCAAAAAACAGCAACAACCCTGCAGCTTGTGAAGCGATTCAAGCTGTTGGAGACAGAATCCAGCAAACTATGGGTGCATCACCACGCACATCTCATGGTACTGCTCAAAAATATGCAGCTCTAAATCCGTCAAAAAGTGGCGATACTGAGACTGTTCTAAATTCTATGCAGCAAATGCGTAGTCCGAGGATTTTTGCCTCTCAAGCTAGCTTTGATAATGTTTTCTGGAGTAATTTGATTACTCCGCTTGTGAGTGGTGAGACAAACTTGACGACTGCACAACTTGTGGCTCAGGTTAAGCCACTGCTTGAAAGCAATCTAAGATAAGTCCTGTGTATTCGTATTAATCAAACTATTTCCCGATTGTGTGAGGTTAGGTGTTCATAACCTCACACATTTTGGTATTAAATTTTTGGAGAAGAGTATGTATTCATTTAAAAACAAGTTTGTCAGAGTATCTATTATTTTGAGTCTTATTTATTCAAGTCTTCTTTTTTTAACACTGGCACTCGCCCACCACTCTCATACGGCTTTTGATGGCGATACACAGCTCGAGCTGAACGGTATAGTCGTAGAAATGGACTACCGTAATCCCCATATAGAAATCATCTTGCGAGTTGGAGAAGATGACCCAACTACAGCAGAAGTAGAGGGCGATGTTTGGGAAATCGATACAGTGTCTGCAACAGGTGCAAATCGCCATAAGCTCTATGCGGATACCATCCAACCAGGACATCCACTCAAGATCATAGGCTGGCCTGCAAAAAATGGTGACTTAGTTATGTACGCTGGCACACTTGTTATGTTTGAAGATCCGGAAGCAGCTATAGCCGCAAATCAGAGCTTTGCAGGTGATATTACACTTGAACCAGTTCAAGCTGATACAGTATCTGGTGATAGTGAAGAACCTAAGCCAGTTACGATCATTTCTTCAGAAGGCTCAGGAACAAATGCTCCAGCAACAACAGGAACAACAGGAACAACAGAGCAAGCAAATAGCCAAACAGAAGTAACAGAAATTAAGAGAAGAAAATTCATTTTTCGTGAAACACTTTGGTAAATCAAACTCATTATTCTCAGAGTCTTTTTCATGATTTAACACTTTATATGTAAGGTGAAATATTTTGTTGACATGCAAATTTCCTACATGTTAAAAATAATAGTTGGTAAATACGTACCTTAGATTTTGATTGGGGTTGTCATTTATAAATGATGACCTTATTTTTTTACAAAATGCTTGCTTCGGTTGATTTTGTATACGTACCAGACCTATTAGGCTGTTAGGTTGTAGCTTAAGTTCTATTGGTCTTTATTAGCTTTAAGACTATATTAAGACTACAAAGATTGAATAATAGGTTGTTGTTTTGTGGCAAGCTGCTAATACTTTTATTTGCATGAATGTTACATCTCTATTCAATAATATGCTGCGTAGACTAAATTATGATTCTTTCCAACAATTTTTACTATTATTTATTAGGGAGATGAGATGTCTAACATGAAATACTTAGTAAGATTCGCTGTAGCTATGACATTATGTTTGGGAAGCATTGTGGCAATTGCCCATCATTCTGCAAGGGGCTTCGATGAAAATAGACATATTGAATTAGAAGGCCGTATTATTGAAATCGATTACCGTAATCCACATATTGAAATGATAATTCATGTAGGCGTAGATGACCCAACTACGACAGAAGTTGAAGGACAGATTTGGGAAGTTGAAACGGTATCTGCGACAACCGCACACCGTCATGGCATTTATGCTGAGTCTTTAGCAGTAGGAAATCCGTTACGAATTCGTGGTTGGGCCGCTAGAGATGGTGATACGGAAATCTTCGTCAGTTCAATTACGCTCTTTGATGAGCCTGAAACTGTTTTGCTATTGTGGCAAGAGGGTACAGAGGCAGGTAGTTTAGCTTCTGATGACGCGACTACTTCACAAGAAGTTGTAGGAACAGTAGAAACCCAAACACCTGCGCTAGATAGTTCTGCTTTGCTCAAGGTAAAAACCTTTGTACTAAGAGATAGACTGTAATTCATACAGACTGTAATTCATAAAGTGAAGAGCACAAGGCTCTTCACCTTTACTTATTCATACTGATAGGTTGTGATTCCTATAATGAACACGATAATGACACTTGTAAACTTTCTTCAAGATACTGCTTTAGCCGAGTTTGTAAGTAGATCACTCTGGGCTTATCCCTTTTTGGAAAGTGTACACCTGATAGGGCTTGCTTTTGTGGTTGGTGCAGTTGCTATGCTTGATTTAAGGCTCATAGGCTTATCTAGAGCATTGCCCATTAGGGGTCTTGCAGCGCATATTTTACCTTGGGTGCGATTTGCATTTATCCTTGTGACCATTTCAGGAATCCTACTCTATATTTCTGATGCAGAGTACTACACCTTTAAAGTGGTTTTCTGGGTCAAAATTGGCTTAATAGTTATTGCTGGTTTGAATGCGTTTTTGTTTCACCGAGGCATCTACAACGAAGTTGATAATTGGAATGAAAATAACAAAGCACCTGCAAGGGTAAGAGTGACAGGTGCTGTATCTTTGTTTGTTTGGATGGGTGTTATTGTTGCTGGTCGATTATTAGCCTACATATAATAGGCTCACTTATTTGGACTTGACTTTAGAAATAGTTAGGAAGAGGGAGGGGTGCGTCCCGTCATAGGTTGAACAAATATCTAAGTTAATCATTAGATTATTCCGGTTCACAGGGACGCACCTTGGAAGTTTTTTAAAAAGCAAAAAAACTTCTATTTGTGCTAAAACCATTTTCAACCTTAACTGGGACGCAACAAAGAGGGAGTTCAAACGAGATGAACTCCCTCTTTTTATGTCTAATACTAAACTGAAACTGACTCTAACGAATTCTGAGTCCACTTG
>CALHRJ010000098.1 GCA_938038395.1 uncultured Deinococcales bacterium
ATTGCACTTCAATATGGTGTACCTGCTGAAGCTATCATTAATACGCTTAAAGGCATCAATGGTGGGGTTTATGGTAGCTATCAAAACCGTATGGTTGCCAGTAAAGCTGACTTAATTGCGATTGCACTTGAGACCTCTAGCAGCAAAGTTATGGCTAAAAAAGAAATCTCTAAAGCTGGTTGCCCAGAATGTGGTTCACCTGTGCGCTTTGAAGAAGGTTGTCAAAAGTGTGAGGCTTGTGGCTATAGCAAGTGTGGGTAATTAAGTAAAGCTATAATTAAGTACTTTTATAGATTAAGAAGCCTCTTCTAGTTCATACTGAGGAGGCTTCTTTTTGTTTTGTTTAGCAGGAATGGATAAAATAACCACACCTGTAATGACAGCAATAATCGCAACAACTTTTGCCAAGCTAAAGCTCTCTTGAAAAAAGGCGTAGCCAATTAACGAAAGTGCTACTGTACCCAAACCAAAAGAGACTACGTAGATCATAGAAACATCTACTCTTTTAGCAGCAACTGCAAAAAGAACCACACCGATAAAATATAGAATAATCGTCAACACAGAAGGGTAAAGTAAGGTAAAGCCTTCTGTATATTTCATTGCCGCAAAAGCAGCTACGTTAAAGGCCGTAGCAATGACTAAGTAAAGCACTTAAAGTTCCTCCCTCAAAGAACCAAGTTTAGTTAAAAATCACCTTAAAAAGTTATTTCCGTTTCAAGCCACTCTTTCTACTCAATTTGAAAGAAAATGCCATACATGATAAAACGATATTTCCCTAATTCACCTAAATGACAAAGCCATTTTTGTAAAACCTCCTGAAACACTAGGTTTTCTAGAACTTTTATCAACACCTTCTAAATCATATTCATTCACGATCGATAGCTCTGTTAATTGTTTTCCTTCTACCATTATAGATTTATAATCTGTTTTAAACACCGTCCTGTTATTACCTATTTCATCATCTAATACATCTTCAAGAAACGCCCATGCTGCTAACCATGTTTCAAACTCGAGCTGCTCTCCAGTTTTAATATCTTGCAATGTGATAGTTATTGCGGTTTCATGCCGCATAATAGATTTTGCGAAACGGATGATATAGCTGCCGATTACCTGCTCTTTTACCATGTATCAAGTTTAAGCAATACGCGTTGCAGTGCCGTTGCAGTTGTTTGTGACTCGTTAGATAGCATTTTCTAAACTGTGTTCTTTTAAGAAAATTTGCTCAATCACAGCCTTTAGTGCTTCTTCAGGATTCCTAAGCATGTTAGTTTCGATGTGTGGGAGGAGTTGGGCGGCTCGAGCCTTAATCGGCGGCGAACTGTTCGGGTGACTCAACATAACCTCGACCAACTGCTCTACAAGCATATGCTCCCCTTGAGCTGCATAGACATCTGCAAGCACAGGTAAGACTTCGAGAACCAAAGGCACAAGGCTATTATCATGCCCTATCTGCAAAACTTCCAGTAAGTAATTTTGCGCTTCTCCATAGTCTTTGCTATACAGTGCAATTTCGCCAAGATTAATTAGGCTAATACCCATACTCGCCTTATTCCCGATTTGGCGCTTCATTTCTAAACTCTCTGTTGTAAATCTTTTAGCTTCTGCTGTCTTTCCAAGCCTAAGCGCTACAAAGCCAAGATTAGTTTTTGTACCAGCTATACCTAACACATAGCCTAATTTATCGAAAACAGTTAAGCAGTGCTGATAATAACTTTCAGCCTCTAGATACTTACCTTCAACCTCTGTGAGATTTGCAAGGTTATTTGTGATATTTGCTTGCCACATCAAATCATCTAGTTTAAGGGCAGCTTTTAATGCAGTATCAAAATATTGCTGTGCCTCAGCGTACTTACCCTGTCGTTTTAAAAGGTTTCCCAAAGCATTTTGATTGTAGCTAATTGCTTGCCAGTTTTCAGTATTTTTGTGATAGTCGTAGGCTTTTTCTAAATAGTTTCTTGCTGTTTCAACTTCGCCAATATGCAACTTGGCTTCACCCATATAGTCATGGCATTGTGCGACAATTGATTGCAAATCATGGTCTAGCGCTAATGCCAAAGCCTCTTCGTAACAAGAGAAAGATTCAGACGGTTGTACTAGATGACTATAAAAACGTCCTCGAATTATCTGTAAGCTACACTTTAGTTGTATATAGTCTAAGTTTTTGGTTGAAGGTAGTTCAGCAGTCAGTTTTGTAAAGGTTTTAGAGAACAGCTCGAGCCCCTCTGAAAAGAGTGCCTGACCGTGAAAGTAGTAAAACATAGCAGGCCTAATAGCATTCAACGCAGCATAATCTTCCAAACGACTATAGTGGAACCAAGCACTTTCAATATTTGCACTATCCACTCTGAGCTGTGCTAAACCCTCTCTATGTTTTGGACCATCTTCAAGACCACTATCTTTTAAGACTTGACTATAAAAGTGAGCATGTTTATCTTTAACATCCTCAACAACAGTATCTGACTTCAGCAGAACTTCAGAACTGTATTGTTTTAACAATTGATGTAGTTCAAAGCGAGCAGGTGATACGCGTTTTAACAATGATTCATTCACTAAAGACAGTAATAAGCTAAAGTGCGTACCCGACACAAACTCAGCAGCATCCAAGCTAAAATCACCAGAAAATACAGAAAGCTTAGTCAGTGTCGTTTTTTTTACATCACTTAAACTCTGCCAAGTTGTATCAAAAATTTGTTTGATGTTGCGGTGTTTTTCAGGTAAATCGAGTAGATCACTTTCAAGCAACTCATAGCTTTTATCTAATTCTGTTTTAATTCGACTAATTGGCATGATTCTTGCCCAACTAGCTGCTAGTTCAATAGCTAGTGGCAAGCCTTCGACCTGAGCACAAATGCTTACAATATCTAAAAAGTCTTGCTCTGTAAAACTCAGGCGAGGTGCTACACGCAATGCGCTATTCATGAATAATTGAATAGCTTCGTAGTTACCTAACTCATCCCCCTCAGCAATAGCTTCTACATCTTTTGGATACGCCAAGCCTTCAACATCAACTAGCCATTCTCCTGTTAAACCTAATCGCTCCCTTGAAGAGACAAGCACCTTAAGGTTATGACTTTGTTCTAATAATTGTGCTATCAACTCTGGAGCCGTCACAGCTGCATCCATAGCTAAGTTAGCCTCAGAGGAGTTGAGTAAATGCTCAAAGTTATCCATTACTAAAAGCATTTCTTTATCTTCAATATACTTAAGCACTTGCACCTTAGCATCTTGCCTAGGCGATAGCTTTATATTCAACTCTTGGGCAAGCAGCGTAATAATGGCTGCTGAGTTATTGACTTTACTTAAAGCTATAAAGTAGATACCATCTTTAAAACGATGGTGTTGCTGTTGCGCCAAAGCAATGCTCAGGCGTGTTTTTCCTGAACCACCTAGTCCAATAAGCGTAAGCAATCTGCAACTTTCATCCGAAAGTGTTTCACTAAGGTGTTTAAGTTCTTGAACCCTACCTACAAAACGAGTTGCCTGTTTTGGTAGTTTTACAATAGTTTTCAGGGTGAGTTTGGCATCTTCTCCAAGTTCTTCTATAGAACCTGTAATAGATTCACCGTTACGAATAGTCTTAGCCAAAACTTGCGTTGCTTCAAGTGGTTCAACTTCAAATTCTTCGATGAGTAATTTAGAAAAGTTGTCATAAGCTTTCAGAGCTTTGTCTCGTGAACCTAGTTGATATAGGGTTCGCATATAGGCTTGGACTGCCTCTTCGGCTAAAGCATCAATAGCAAGTTGTTTGGCATATAACTCTGATGATGTTTGATAGTCGCCTTGTGCTTCTAGGTTTGTTGCATGAGTCTGTAAGGCAAGGAGATATTGGCTTTCTAGTTCTGAACGCTCGAGCTCGAGCCATGCTCCATAGGTAGGTAAATCTGCGGGAGAATAGCCTTCAAACAGTGGCGCGCTATAAAGCTCAATAGCAGTTTGCCAATCTTCAGCAGAAACTGCGGTTTTAAAATCATCAATATCTGTATTTATAGAAAAACGGATACGGTCTTTTTCTGCGACAAAGTTGTGAGGCTCGAGCCCCACAAAATCATCCACCCAAACCAGTTTTTTTGCACGGTGCAATTGTAAACGAAGGTGCTTAAGTGCTATAAGCTCAGTCTCGTCTGGACGAAAAAGAAATGCTAATTCACTTCGAGATACCCAATCATTGCGGTAAGCAAGGTACAACATCAGCAACGAAGGATTATTTAAACGAATGGCCTTCTTCCTAAAGCCATTCGTATCTTTATAAGAAGCACTAGGTATCCCCAGCAAATCTAGACGTAAGGGTGATTCTTGCATTTGAACAAGTTTAGCAGCTCGTCAGAAAGACCTATGTATTCCAGAAAAAACCAAACTCATTGTGTCTTCACAAAGCATTCAATCTTTGTTCAGATAGAAAGTATTCTGACCATTTATAGCCTAAACCTGCAATGCTCCCCATCAACTAAATTGTAAACATAACCTTGTAAAGACAAGCTCAGTCATCCAAAAATGCAGTACATCGATCACCCAAAATAAGTTGATGCACCTTAGGCCTACCAGTTCGACTACTCACCTGTACATCCACACCTATCAAGCTAGCACTCAAACGAGTCTTAACATCGATAATCTGACTGCGTTTTTCAACGATTGAATATTCAATCTCAGCATCACGAATCTCAGCATCAACCCCAACACTGGTATATGGTCCAATATAGGCATTTTCAATTCTGGCATTTTCAGCAATAATAGCTGGACCAACTATTTGGGAGTTGCGCACTATTGCACCTTTAGCAATACGTACATTTCCCGTAATCGTCGAATCAATAACATCGCCTTCGTTTAACACTTCTACATCCATGAGCAAAAGGCGATTAGCATCTAGCAAATCATCTGGCATACCAGTATCTTTCCACCAACCATTAACTTCAACAGGCGTAACTACGCCACCTTCTTCGATTAACTTTTGTATGGCGTCGGTAATTTGATATTCATTTTTAGCACCACGAGGTAAGTCTGTGATTACATCGTGGATTTTACTGTCAAAAACATAGACACCTGCAACTGCTAGGTTGCTTGGCGGTACTTCTGGCTTTTCCACAAGTTGTGTAATCTGCCCATCTTTTACAACCGCAACGCCAAGTGCTCTAGGGTCTTCTACTTGAATGAGTGCAAGCACCGCATCATTTTGACCTGATTTATAAGCCTCAACAAAACTTTTAATACCATGTTGAAAAAGGTTATCTGCTAAGTACAATACAAAAGGACTATCACCTAAAAATGGTCTTGCCACCTTAACCGCGTGAGCAATACCTTCTGGCGGATCTTGAAGAATATACTCAAATGTTGCGCCCTCATAGCTTTTAAGGGCATCTTCTATATAAACCTTAGTAAAGCGACTAACCACAATACCTATTTCAGTGATGCCAGTATTAACCAAATCATCTATCGCGTAGCGAATGAGTGAGCGATTTGCTACAGCAACAAGCGGCTTTGGACGCAGGCTTGTTAAAGGTCTAAGGCGTGTGCCAAAACCTGCGGCAAGAATAAGTGCTTTCATATTTCCGTCCTAATTTAATAAGAGAAATTACCTCTGAGTTTGTGTATCAACATTCGCATTTAGTGAGCATTTGCATAAAACTTGTACAGCAGAAAGCATATCTAAATAGGGTGGTTAAGGAAACATGATATGCGTGTCTAGTACCTTTGCTTAGAATCTGCGATAGTTTATAGGGTAACATTTATATAAATTGAAAGCGACACAGAAACAACAGTATTAAGGCCTATTAGAAGTGATTAAAAGTACAGTTGGGTAATTGGATTTTTATCAGTAAAGAACAAGGTAAAGAACAAAAACAAAGTAGTGAACGTGGTGCCTTAATCCTTATGGGAGGCACTTTAGCTAGTCGTATTACAGGTTTGCTACGGAATACGCTACTAATTAAATTCTTCCCAAGTCATTTAAGTGATGCCTTTTGGATAGCTTGGAAAATCCCTAACCTTTTCCGTGAACTCTTGGCTGAAGGCGCACTGATTAATTCTTTTATTCCTGTTTACAACCAGCTGAGTAAAGAAGATGCTAAACGACTAAGTAGTACTTTGCTGTTTTGGTTATCTTGTATCAATATTTTGTTGTTGCTTTTGGCAGTTTGGGCTGCACCTGTCTTGGTTAAGTTACTGATTGCCGAAGGCTCGAGCCTCTCTATCCCCCTAACCATTAGCCTCACGCGCCTAATCTTCCCTGTTCTCATGGCAATCTCTTTTTCAGCTCTAGCCATGGGCTTGCTCAATGCCGAAGAACGTTTTTTCGCACCAGCATGGGCACCAGTAGCGCTCAATGTCGTCGTCATCCTCATGATGGTGCTCTTCCAAGGCAATATTACCCTCTTAACATTAGGCGTCGTCATAGGTGGATTTGTCCAACTTTTAGTCCAAGTTCCTGCTTTAATCAAGAACAAAATTATGCCCCGAATCACCCACCACAG
>CALHRJ010000099.1 GCA_938038395.1 uncultured Deinococcales bacterium
GTAGCTGTTACTGTTGTAAAGGCAGTTTCTAAACCTGCATCAATGTCTTGATTGTCTTCACCAGCACTCAAGTTAATTACGTCACTTAGGCCAGTTGTAGAATCAACATCACTATCTATTGTGGTGTCACCACCAACACCCTGAGTTACAAACTGCAATGTTGCAGGAGCAACAACTTGTACAATGTAATCTTGGTGTACGTATAAACCGCTGAATGAATACTGTCCACCACTTGCGGTTGTTGCTGTGTCAACTTGAGTATCTGGTGTGCCGTTGCCGTCATCATCGGTCCACAAATTAACAGCTACACCGTCAATACCAATATCAGTACCAGCATCATAAACGCCGTTAGTATTGATATCCTGAAATACTAAATCACCTAAAGATGCACAAGCAGCGTTCGCTACAGGAACTACTGTTGGATCACCCAGTGTTCCTGTACTCGGGTCATCAGTAAAGAAGTCAGTAATATCATCGCCTGTAATAGAACCATGATTACTAACCTCTGTTGCCCCAGTATTACACGCTAAAACAACATCATATTCAAGCGTTACTGTTTCACCAGCGTCAATATCAAATGCACCGTCAAGCCTTGTATTTGGATCAGAAACAATCGCAAGCGTACCCGAAGTGGTAGTTGGATTGGACGGTGTTGTGTTTGTATCTACTTCATCTGAAAAATGGACTTTTAGAATTTGCGCTGCTGTTGGGTTTGTAATTTCCACAACATAATGTATTGTCTCGCCAGGATCAACTACACCAGTTGTACCACCTGCAATATCTATAATAGTGGCCACTTTAGTTGCAGTAAGTTGAGCACTTGCAGTACTAACAACTTGTACAAAGGCAACTACAAGAAGTGTAGCTAGCATTAACAATATTGGATTATTTTTTCTATTTTTTGAGGTCATTATATTTAAAGGCTGTTTCAATTTCTGATTTACTTCTTCTTTTGAGGAAAACATTATTTAATATCCCCCTTACTAACTGGAACTAGGTTGACAACCTGTATCAGGCAACGCCTAGCTTTGTGAGCATAATTATGTTTCACGGAATTACCCCTTCTTCTTACGGAGTTGGTAAACTCTTTTTTTATTAACCAAGTAGCAGGGAATTCCTGCCACTTGGTTATAATTTGATAGCTAAGCATTAAAACTGGTTGCCGCCGATAATATCTAGACTTAAGTAAGGTCCTGAACCATTGAGTAATAGACCATCGTAGCCACCTATGCTATAGCCAATTGTTAGCCATAACTCTTCAAGAAGCTGTGCTCTAAATTCAACAGAAGCTGCGACGTCGTTGGTACCTAAATTTGGAAGCATTGCGTAGTGACCGAAAGCACCTAAACCAAGATTGATTGCTGTATCTACATAGTAAATACCACCAAGTTTAAGTTCAAAGATATTTGCTGTTGGATCACTAAAGCTAATTCTATAAGCTGCGCTTGGTCTTAGTTCAAAACCAGCACCAAGATCATAGGTCGGTGCAAGCTCGCCAGCTAGCTCTGTATAGAATTCATTTGTAATGAAACTATGTGTGGTTAACAAGTTCAAACGCTTTTGCTTAAGTGCGTATGAGAGCGAGGTCTTACCTGAAACTGTTGGCATGATTTGATAGACATTATCAAAGGTTACAGTTTGGTTTGCATCGAGCTGACCATAGAGACCTGCATTGATGCTAAAGCGCATATCGCCTGTTTTCGGTAGACCAATTTCGCCACCAAGAATACCGCTAATACCTGTACCTTGATAACGCAATGCACTCGCAAGTACAGCCTCACCAGTACCATTATTGAAGTCGTAGTCATATTTACCGGTTACGGTAAAGCTGGTTGTATCGTTGATAAAGAACGGCACATCAACAGCAAGATTAGCTTTGTTACCAAGTCCACTTGCTGTAGGTAGTGAGTAATCAAAAGACACATTACCTGTACCAACTTTTTGATCAAGACCAATTGCGCCAGCGAACTGTTGACCCCATACATAATAGATAAGACTATTGATAGATAGGTTTTCGTCAACATCATAAACAACGCTTAGATCAGAACGTGCTTCTGAACCGAAGTCAAAGGGCTGGTTGTGTGTCAGGTTAACAGTCAGGTTATCTTTTGAGTAGAAGCCTCTCAAGATACCATTGATGATTTGTTTCTCCCACGTATAGCCAAGACCTGCACCAATACCAAATGGTCCGAAGCTTTGTTCGTAGATCGCAGAGCTTTGGTTAACGTCGAAGTTACCAAGGTGCTCGAGCGCAACGATGCCGCCATTCCAACCAAGGGTGTAATGTAATCGACCTGTGCCTGTAATCTTCAGAGAAGTATCGTTAAGCGTGAGGTTAATATTTGCACCAACAACATCATTACCACCATTACCTACTAGGGTAAAGATATTGTTCTTGCCAACACCATCAATCAGTTGACCACGGTAGGTTGCAACGACACTAAAGTTCTCTGGATAGAAGCCAGCTTCAGCGCCAATGTTCATACCACTACCAAGATTGGTAAGACCTGCACCGAAGGTAAAGGAACCTGCGGTATAGTTCGCACCCGCACCATAAACAAGTTGGTCACGGTTAGACGCAATCGGCTCATACTCAACCACTAAGCTAACAGCACTTTGTGTGGTTGGATCGGTTGGCCAAAGTGGTTTAGTTAAAGTAATTAACCCTGTCGGATAATCAATCGTATAGTCTGTTAAACGGGTTAAGCTCTTAGCAGTTGCACCCTCGTTGAGTGTAATACTCTCTTTACCAACAGCAATACCATTACCAATACTATAGATTCTTGAACCATTGAGAACGTGTGGTGGCTTGTCGTCAAAGGTTATTGTTTGTTTGCCTGAAGCTGTAAAGCCTGCAAATGCCCCAACTTTAAGGTCACCACGTGTTTGTAAGCGAACCGCTGTAATATCAGGTGAATTACCTTGTCCAGGAATTGGTTCTGCTGCTGCGTAGTAGCCAACAGTTACGTCTGGAGTGTCGTAACGAATTGCGATGCCATCGTTTGAGCGAAGTGCTGGACCTGCTTCGTTACCAGAACCTGTCAAAATAAAGCGTGGATCGCTTGAAACGTAGCGTGATAAGCCTCTATCTGTATCGAATACAAAGTTTAGTGGGTTTAGGCCAACATCAACAGCAGCCTGTAAAGTACCTGGTCCAATTGGATACTCCAAGTAACCTCTGGCAAATATATCTGCACCAAAGTCGCCACCTAGGAGAATCGCCTTCGCACCAACATGATAAGTAAAGATACTCTCCTTAGACCCAAGTAGGCCAAGACTAATACTTCTTTGTACAGAACCATAGAGAACTTCTAGGTCAATGTTATTAACCGTAACTTGTGGTTCAAAACGTAATTTTGCTTTACCATCTGCATCAAAGGCAACTTGATGGCCTGTGATATCAGTACGAGCATCTGGATCGATTGTGCTTAAACTTGAACCAATGGTGACGTACTCATATGCACCAATTAACTTCTCTGGTAATTCAAGACCAATTTCAATTGGCTGATAGTTACCAACATTCAGTTGATAGCCAACAACGTTGAGGTCGCCAACTTTTTGCATTGGGAAAGTTGGATCATCTACAGAGATGCCCAGTCCTGGCAATACATTAAATGAAGCTTCACCAGCAACCATATTTTCACCAATTGCAGTACGCAATGTAAAGGTTGGTTCTTCGATAGGAGCAAGAGCGCCCTCGTGACGAACACGGTAACGGATTTCGCCACCATGGATCATACCGAGTACCCAATATAGACGTCCTTCTACAAAGGTAGGATCGCCAATTGGATCACCATTAAAGGTGCTCGAGCCCGGAATGTAGGTCGACCCAGCTGGAACCCAGTGCGTAATAAGTACACGATCAACCCATTCAGCATGTCCTTCACTATCAAACTCCAGTGAAATATCTGAATAACGTTCTTGGGTAAAGGTTACTGGTGCTACTACTTCAGGACGAACAACTGTAATATTTGCAGTTGCACATTGTTCACCAGATTCAGAGGTAATACACGCACGGTTCACAATCAAGTCTGGTGCTGTCTCATCGACAACGGCAGTCAGTGGGAACAAGCGTTTTTCACCTGCTGGAAGTACAAAGGCCTGATTCAAGCTACTGCCTGAAAGACCACCAGGAAGAATATCCGTAAGGTTTACTGTACCTTCAGAACCGCCAGTATTTGTGACTGTAATTAAGAAACTAGCTGGCTTGCCAACTTCGACAGTTTCTTGCATAGCTTGTTTAACAATGCTAAACGCAGCTGGTGCAAGCACCACAGGTTCTACTTCAACGACTGGTTCAATGATTTCAATGACTTCAACCACAGGCTCTGGCTCTACTACAGGTTCAAGAACATGAACCACAGCACTTGAAATCGCTGTTTGGCCTTCGCTGTTAAGAGAAGCATAGTTTGTGATTTCTTTAGGAGCACCTTCAAGCACAATTGCACTTAGTACAAAGGTACGTGATGCGCCTGCATCTAGATCAAATTCTTCAATAAGGTTATTCCCAGCAAGGAACTCTGGTAAATAATCTTCGATAACAAAGGTTCTCGCTTTGGTGCTGTCATTCTTAGCAACCATAGTAAAGGTAACTGTATTACCAACTTCTGTAAAGGCTGGTTTTACTTCTTTAACCAAAATAAGCTTGGTTGGATCAAAAGGATGCGTGACTGAAATCAGTGCACAATCTTGTACATTACCAACATCACTTGTTAGGACTGCACAGTTTTCAATGCTATCAGGCGCATCATTGTTCACTTTTGCGTCAAGCACATACTGAATACTTTGTCCTGCGGCTAGCGTATGGATTTGGTGAAGTCCTTCACCTGTTAGACCTGATGGAAGTGTATCTACAAGTTCAAAGGTGCCTTCGCTCTGACCAATATTGCTTACAGTTATGCTGTAACGTACTGGGTCACCAACATTAGCATCGACATGACTTACTTCTTTGTCTAATGTAAATGCAGCTGGGCCTAAAGGTGGTGGTGGTGGTCTTAGACCAACAACAATACAATCTTGCAGACTGCTACCTTCGAACCATAGCTCTGCACAGTTATTGATTTCCATAGGTGCAGATGCGTCAATTACAGTTGGTACTTTCCAATATTCAGTTTGACCCGCAGCAAGTTCATAGGTCTGTTCAAAACTTTCACCTATAAGACCTGCAGGTAACCTATCGATAAGGGTAAATGTGCCAGCACTTTCACCAATATTACTTACAGTAATGGTGTAGGTAAGGCTATCGCCAATATCAACTTGAGAATAGTCAGCAACTTTACTTAATCTAAATTCTGCTGGACCTGGCGGTGGAGGCGGTGGTGGAACGTAAACAGGCGTTTCCACAACTGGCGCAGGAGGTGGTGGCGGTGCTGCAACATAAACCGAAGCACAATCTCTGTAGGTACCATAGTCTGAGATAAGCTCAGCACAGTTTTCTACATAGTCATAAACTTGACCATTTGCAACGGCGTCGACAGTCCACATTTGTGTTTGGCCTGCTGCTAGATCATAGCTTTGCTCTAGTGCATTGCCCGTTAAACCTGTTGGTAAATAATCGCGAATTGTAAAACGACCTGTGGTCTCGCCTGAGTTATGAACAGAAATTGTAAAGCGCACATTTTCCGCAGTAACAATTGTGCTCTTATCTGCAGTTTTTGACAGAGAAAAGACAGGTGGGCCTAGTGGTGCAGGCGGAGGTGGTGGAGGCGGAGGTGGTGGTGCTGCTACAGGACGAACAACGTCAAAGCTCACACACTCTGTAATATCTCCAGCATTTGACCAAAGCTCTACACAGTTTTCAATACGGTTTGGTGCATTTTGATCAACTTGAGCATTGATAATCCAATAGTCTGATTGACCTGGTGCGAGATCATAGGTTAGGTGTATGCCATCACCAATGAGGCCATAAGGTAATTTATCTAAAAGTTTAAAGTGACCCATGCTGCCACCAACATTGGTAACAGTAATGGTATAGCTCACCTTACCGCCAACAGCAACTTGTGACTGATCTACAGTTTTCGTCATTGTATAGGCAGGTGGTGGTGGCGGAGGTGGTGGCGGTGCTGGTGGCGCAACAACTACTGGCGGTGCAGGTGGTGGCGGTGGTGGTGCTGGTTTAGAAACATTCACAACAGCACAATCTGTTACCGCAGTACCTGCTGACCATACTTCAGCACAGTTATTGACTTGACCTGAATCAAAGCCACCTAGTGCAGACTCGTCTGCATAGGCATTTACAGTCCAGAATTCTGACTGACCTGCTTCAAGTTGATACTCTTGATTAATACTTGTTCCGATAATGCCCTGCGGTAAGGTATCAATCAAGGTGAAGCTACCTGCGCGACCGCCATTATTTGTGACACGAATAGTATAATTTACAGCGTCACCAACAAGAATTTGGGTTCTATCGACTTCTTTTGAAACACTAAAGGAGGCAGGTGGCGCGCACTCGACATTTGTTACGGCGCTCGAGCTCACAGAACCGAATCGACCAGAGACAGTTGCATTTGCAACAATTTGACTCATGCCCGCAGCGACAACATCGCTAATAGGTCCTGACATTGTAAAGCTCTTTGTTTCACCTGGGAATAAACCAATACGCTCATTCAATGGCTGAGAGGTTAAGCCTCGTGGTACGGGTTGCATCAACGTTGCTATACCCCAAGAGCCACCTGTATTAGTAACACTTACGGTGTAGCCAAGTGTATCGCCATCACAAGCTGCTGCTCTGTCAGCGTTTACTGTAACTTCAAAATTTGCGCCTGCGACACAAGTAAAACTCGTACCGTCAATTCGCATACGACAAGAAGAGCGCAAACCAATCGTATTTGTATATTGATAAGCAGAATCAGGCACTCTAAAAGAAAAGCCCCAATTACCTTGTCCTAGCGTATAATCAAGCCAGTGCAAATCACCTGAAACAGGCTCATCTGTATCGATGCCAAATGGATCAGTCAAACGGAACTCAAGTTCGTTTGGACCATCACCATCATAGATGCCGATATAAGCAGTTTGCCCTGTTGTGTTGTTGATGCTAAAAGGCACCTGCCAATCACCACGGGCAATATTATAGTTGGTTAGATTTGGATCAACAACGGGTTCAAAGGCTTCAACATAAAGCTGAACAGCACTCGCAGGAAAAGATTCAAAACCATAAATAAAACTGTTTTTACCTTTTCCGAAAAACTTCGAGTTGATAATATACTCACCAGGTTCTAAAGAACCGCGGTAAAGCGTATCTGTTCGGTGGTTTTCAACACCATAGCTTTTGTTAGCCAAAGGACGACCTGAACTATTCAGGCTAAACTCCGATGAGACTTGTCCAAGACCTTGATCGTAGCGTTCATCACCTAGCTCAACCCCACCTTGCCAATCTGCACGGTAATCATTTGGGTCAAACCCTGGTGAATAAACACTCACAGCAACGTCTGCTTGTTGGGTAACAACCATGGTTAGGTTAAATTCATTTCTTTCCCACTCCAAAGCGTCACCGACGACAATAGCTTTAAACATTTGCCCATTTAAGGGAACATTTAAAGATTGTTGGTTACCTGATGCATATTGAGCGCTTGCAAAAGATATTAAAAAATAAGTTGCAAGCATACAACATAACAAAAGGTAAAACTTAAATTGTTTCATCATATAAACCTTCCCCAAACAGTGCCTGATGTTTTCCAAAATCGCGTCTTCCAAAACTGCGTCCATCTGATGTTTGTGATGATGTACCTCCCCCGAGGTTCGTAAAATAATTGTTTGAGTCATCGAGAAAATCTTTCTCTAAAGAGCAGTTCTCTTGATAACTGTTTTGCTGATATAACTCCAGATTTAACTTCTGCGACCTCTGTTGAGATCTCTTGTGTAACTTCTGCTGCTTTTGATGCTCTTTAAACATCTGTGCTCGGCCGTGCCCAAAACCCTGATCTAAAGACTGAAAATAACGTCCAAAAGAGCTATCTAAACTACTTCGATCATTGCAACGCACTGAACCAAACAACAGCACCCGCTGCTGATGTATGACAGGAAATCCTGATACACAACATGCTGTTGATGGCGTTTCTCCCATGTAGCAAACCTCTTTCTTATGGCTTTGCCAATTAGCCGAAGCGCTTCTTACAGATTCAGTCCTGTTGCAGACCTTTTACGGACGTCGCACTGATGTAAGCTATGAAAAACAATCGAGATGTTTAAGCAAGAAGTTTAAGCACAGCTTTGGTCAGAGCAGCAACATGTACAAGCGATGGTTGTGTTTTTTGCAAAGGATTTTGCATGGCAGAAGATTTGCCCCTGTTTATCTAAAAGAACCAACTTAAAAAATAACAGTCAAAAACACATCACAACCTGTAGCAAGGCAGAGAAATCTCGCGCTACTTAAAACGAAAGTACAAGATGGACAAGAGGGTGGTATTAAGAATTGGAGCTTTGCGTTAATTACGACTTAATAAATGAATTAATGCAAACTTAATTGTAAATAAGGTAAATAGTAATGTTTAATCGAGCTACGCCTTAATCCCATCAGCTTTTAAGCTTTGCATTACTTACCTTAAAAATGGCATTAATAATGCCGTCAGAATCAACTTTTGAGCTGCTAAATATTTTATCCATCTCATTTTTAGACTCTGCAACCGAGACACATTGAGCGCAACTTTTTATAGCTTTTTGTTTAAGTTTTATAGGAATTATAGGGTTTTTAGCACAATGTTTAGCATCAGTATAGTTTGGTGGTTACGTTAGCGATTTTCTAAACATCATGCCTAACATTACGCATTAACATAGAGCATTACTTCTTAGATTTTCTCTAAGACAGTCTAAGACTGTGTTAGTCAGTAATGCTCATCATCAAAACGCTATTAAGGTAATGCTTGAACGCCTCAACCAACACAACGTTTGATATTAGAAAGACCTGCCCACAATTTTATAGACTAAGCTTAATGACGACTCCTAATTTTAATTTCCGTACTGGTTATGGTGAAGATGCCCACCGCTTAGTCAAAGGTAAAGATTTAATTATTGGCAATGTGGCTATAGAAAGTGACTTTGGTTGTGAAGCACA
>CALHRJ010000100.1 GCA_938038395.1 uncultured Deinococcales bacterium
AAAGGTGCAATCACGTCTTTAAACTCATGCCCTGACTGATTAGGTCTAAAAGGTGAGTCGGCATTTTTTGAACAATGTTGAACATGCACCGTTGGCAAGGCATGTTTTCGCCAAACAGCTAACAAGCTTGCAATCTGATGCTCAGCATCAGGATTATTGCGATCATCACCCCAATAGGGGTCATCGATGCCGTTTTGCACATCAATAATAATTAGAACTGGATTGTCTGATTGACTAAGTAACACTTAAAATATTCTCCAAACGAATTGCACACTAGAACTGTAAAACTAGATACATAAATAATGCATCTAAACCAAAAACAGCTTAAAAACTAGCTCACGACATTCGTTTGAATTGTATATATGGGTAGGTCTCAAATGGATAGTTCATTTGTTCTTTCCAATCTTTCCAAGATACAAATGGTGCGACCATCGTTGGTTCTTATGCACTTGGCTGGATGTAGCACCCACTTATATGAAAGTTGGTTGCTGCGGTGTCTCAACTCGGTAATTGATTTGAGTTTGTCGGGCCAGTCCCTAAACCGCTCTTGATTAGATACCATCCGAAGATGGTGTTGCTTAGTGTAATGAATATTATGCATTAATGCAAGCCCTGTTATTCATTAAATGCGATTTTGCAGCTGAGCAAGTATTTTTGAGGATGCGCTATACTCTTTTGTAATGAAGTTTATTTGGACAGGGCATCAACATCCACATTTAGATGTTCCACATATAGATCAATGTGGTCATGTTGTACTTGGATGTTATGGCGGCAACTCTGCTGCTGGCGCAAAGAAAAACGAAGATTCAGCTTTTATCTTTACTGACGAAAATGCAGAATGGACCTTCACTGCCATTTGCGATGCACACAATAGTAGTGAAAGCGCACTGCTATTGATAGATTTCTTTGAACAACAGACAGAAGCTATTATTGCCAACCTAGAAAAACCTATTTCAGAAGCATTTATAGACTTGGAAAGTTCTATCCTAAAAGAACTTTTAAGTGATGAATTTAAGGAAAAATGCAAAACTGTTCAAGGTGAAACTGCTGTGTTGATGTGCGCTCAAAAAGGTACATTCGTATGGTGGTTATCTATTGGCGATAACCTTATTTATCTTCTACACCCTCAACTTGCAACTATGGGGCAGTATGCACTCAACCAACGACATTTTTATGAATGGATTGGTGAAGTCAATTCACTTGCATTGCCTATCCCTGCTTACAGTCGAGGTATCAGTGAGTTACGTAAAGGTAGCAACACAATTGTGTTATTAACTGATGGTGTTTTGGAATTTGAAGATAGTCCTTATGTAGAGAGTCAGGTACTTTATGATGCTTGCCATTCAGAAAAACCAGACATTTTAATACAAAAACAAGCATTACAAAACTTACTCCAAACTGTACATAATGGCATGGGGCGAGATAGTGCAACTGTGATTTCTTTTTCTGTAAACGTTGGTGACTACAGAGGTGCTATACCGTCCAACCAATCAGAAATCGTTATCTAACTCACTTTTGTATCATCAAGCTAATCAATTTTCATCTCAAACTTGTAAAGTTAACTAGTAGGAATTTAGAAAAGGAGTTAGACTTAATATGAAATCATTATTTATTAGCCTTAGTTTAGTGTTGTTTTTAGGCACAGGATTGGCACAGACTATGGAACACTCAATCAGCGTAAGTGGTCAAGGTATCGAATATGGTGAGCCAGATTTAGTCGTTGTAGAAATGGGCATCAATGTAAATAACCAAGATGCGGCCACTGCAACAGCACAAGCAAATGGCATCATTGAAGAAATACGCACTGCTTTGCTAGCCTTCGACATCGAAACTAAAGACATTCGCACAAGCCAGTTCAACATATGGCCAGATCAGCGCTACGACAATAGCGGTAATCCTACCGAAACAACCTTTCGTGTAAATCATATTCTGAGCATTACAGTTCGAGATATTGATAGTGTTGGCGATGTACTCGCTGAGAGTATCAATGCTGGTGCTAACTCTGTGAATAATATTCGTTATACATTTGCAGACTCTAAGGAATTACAGAAGGCAGCTCGAGCTTCTGCAATGGAAGCTGCTAAGGATAAAGCTCAACAGCTTGCAGACTTAGCAGGTGTAACTTTAGGCAACGTCATTCAAATAAGCGAAGGTAGCAGTGGCGGTGGAGGTGGCGGTGTTCCTATGCCAGTCGCACGTATGGCTTTTGCAAATGAAATGGCAGACAGCGTGCCTGTATCTGGTGGTCAGCTAGCAGTACAAGTTAACTTGTTTGTTGTTTTTGATATTAGTGGTGAGTAATGCTGCAACCACAAATTGCCTGGCAATAATAGTCTTAACTTATTGCAAAATCGGGTAATAGAGTTGCACCTATGCGATTTTTGTAATTAGGTCCAAAAATACGCTAAGCTCAACAATATTGATTTGTAGATTTATTGCGTGGGGAAGTTTCCCCACGCAATTTTTATGGGTTGAAAGCGAAATCCCCCTCGGTTTCCCTTTAAAAAAGGAGGAGGCTACTTAGCTTATTTTTCTAGCTGGTCTATTCGTTCTACTTGACCATCTAGGATTCGTACAATTTGCTGACAATGCTGTGCCACTTCTTGTTCATGTGTGACCATGACAATAGTACGACCTTGCTGATGTAAGTTATTAAAGAGTTCAAGTATTTCTTCGCCTGTTGTGCTATCTAGATTTCCAGTAGGTTCATCTGCTAATAAAATATCGGGGTCTGTAACTAAACCTCTAGCAATAGCTACACGTTGGCGCTGACCACCTGAAAGTTGGTTAGGTCTGTGCGATAGTCTATCACCTAAACCAACTTGTTCTAGTGCTTCTTTTGCACGTTCTGTACGTTCTTTCTTTGATGTACCACGGTACATGAGGGGTAAAGCAACATTGTTCAAAACACTGCTTCTAGGTAGCAAATTGAAGGATTGAAATATAAAGCCAATGCGTATATTTCGAATGGTGGAGAGTTCATCTTCACTAAGGTTTGCGACTTCTTCACTG
>CALHRJ010000101.1 GCA_938038395.1 uncultured Deinococcales bacterium
ATAGTGTAATTCGCAGAGAGAATTTACAGAAGTGTCCTATTCCATTGATATAAGTTATAGAGTTAAGAAGGTCACGTAAGTCTTACAAAATCGTTACTTAAATAGATTGTTAAAGTAATATGTGGATTGTTTTTGCTAAAATATTGATAACTGTTTTCTTAGGTAGTGGCAGTGATAAAGTCCTAGAGCTACAAATCGTATAGTCAGTTGGTAGGGAAAAATATTGATAGGATGGGGTTTCATAGATTTATTCTTGTTCAATATCTTTAAGCGCAATGATAGGTAAACATCAGTTTTGTAATACACCGAATAGAAGATACTATCTAAAAAATCTATACAAATAGAAGAGCCTCAATTAATCATCTATTGGATGACTAATTGAGGCTCTCACTAACCTTCCTGAAACTTTATAAAACGTTTTTATGCAGAACCGATAAGTTTTGCTGCGATTTTTGCACTTGAAATGACACCTGGTAAACCTGCGCCAGGGTGTGTACCTGCACCAACAAAATACAAGTGATCCATTTCTTCACTCTTGTTGTGTGGACGCAAGAAAGCAGATTGGGTAAGGATGGGCTCTACGCTAGCGAAGGCACCTTTATAAGAGTTCAACTCATTCTGAAAGTGCAAGGGGTCAATATAATGCTCGGAAATAATATTTTCCTGTAAATCAGGTAAATAATTTTCTTCTAAGAAGTTCATAATTTTATCTCGATAAACTTTTGCTTCAGTGCGCCAATCTGTATCCGAATCAAGGTGTGGGACAGGCGAGAGTACATAGAAGCTCTCGCAACCTTCGGGAGCCATGCTTGGGTCTGTTAGGGTTGGCA
This sequence comes from uncultured Deinococcales bacterium, assembly GCA_938038395.1. GTDB lineage: Bacteria > Deinococcota > Deinococci > Deinococcales > Trueperaceae > CALGZD01. The sequence goes on from CALHRJ010000101.1 coordinate 831, forward strand.
TATGCAAATAAAGCGAGAAATCATCGGACAAAATTTTATTTTTGAAGATATCATCTAACAAACCTTTATAGCGTGGTCCAAGAATAATATTGTGATGACCTAAACCTTGGTCACGGTACTGCTTTTTCGTACCGAAGTAAATCACAAAAAGGCTCATTGAGTAGCGCATTTTGTCAAGCTTTTGATCTGTATATTTTTTGCGATGTTCTGTTGGAATTAGGTTGCTATAAGTCCATGCTACATCTGCATTACAAACGACTTCGTTGGCAAATACAGTTGTGCCATCTTTTAGTTTTACGCCTGCTGCGTAATTCTTGTTATACAAGTTGTTGACGATAATTTCATCAACTTCTGTATTGAGGTGGATTTTACCACCTAATTCTTCAATTAATTGTGCAAAGCCGTTAATGGCTGAGGCTGTACCACCCATGGTGTAGTAAACCCCCCATTCACGTTCCAAATAGTGAATCATGGCGTAGATGGCACTGGCATCAAATGGATTCCCACCAATTAGAAGTGGGTGGAAGGAGAAGACCTGTCTGAGGAATTCATCTTCGATAAAGTTGGAGACGTATTTATAAACGCCTTTATCTGCACGTAAAGAGATGAGGTCAGGCGCCGCTTTTATCATGCTGCCCCATGTATCAAACGGGGTATCGATGAGGTCAAATGCTTTTTCAAAAATATCTTTGGTTTTATGGACAAAGTTTAAGTACCCACGTTTATCGGCTGGATTAACTTTATCGATTTCATTGAGGATAAACATTTCATCATCGTTATAGTTAAAGACACGTTTGTTGTGGTCAAAGATGCGGTAGAAGGGGTCGTTCTTGACGAAGGTGAAGTAGTCTTCACGATTTTTGCCCGCTGCTTCAAAAATCTCGTCAAAGAGGTAAGGTGCTGTAATGATGGTCGGTCCACCATCAAACTTAAAGCCATCTTGTTCATAGACATAGGCTCTGCCACCTAGTTTGTCGCGTTTCTCATATATATCGACTTCATGGCCTTGAATAAGCAAACGTGCTGCTGCTGCTAGACCGCCGAAACCACTACCAATAACGATGATTTTCTTTTTCACCTGTCCATTGTATGTTGTAATCCTTTGGGCAATCTGTCCTTTGGAGTACGGTTTGGGTGTAGGCTTAATAATTATGAGATATTGAACCTGATTATGGTTGAATAGTTAAGGATTGACTTTTAGATTAAATGAACATAAGCAACTTCTACAGATTTAAAATTGCTTATGTTAGAAGAAGTCAATTTTAAATTATGCTCTGTTTTTAGACTTGACTGTCCAGGTTACTAAATTGCTAATCCTAAGGATTAAGGTCTTGAGATAGGGGATAGGGATAAGATTATGATTCATTTGAATAAACAGTCTTCAAAAGATCAATGGCGAGATTGGGCAAAAGCTGAACGGGATGAGCATATTGACGCTCTAGTTACTACAAGTGTTATTGAGAAAATTGCTCAATGGGGCGCATTTGAAAATGCAAAACATGTACTTAGCTATATGGCTTTTGGGTCTGAGATTAATTTAGCTGCTTTAGATTTTTCTACTAAGCATGGCTATGTTACACGGACATGGATGAAACCTGTTCATTTAACGGTGCATGAGCAAGCGTGTGAGCTCGAGCGCCACCGCTACGGCTACCTGCAACCTGTTAAGGAAGCTCCCGTCACAAACCCAAACATCCTAGATATAGTCCTAGTCCCAGGACTCGCTTTTGACAAATCAGGAAACAGATTAGGGTATGGCATGGGTTTCTATGACAGACTACTTTCTCAACTTCGACCTAATTGTTTGAGAGTTGCAATAACCTGCGATGCACTTTTTGTCGATGAACTGCCAACAGAAGAACATGATGTAGCAATGACCCATGTTGTTACTGAATCAGGCATCACTACGATTGCAATCTAAACAACCATCTAAAAAATTTATACACGCTGGGTAGGAACTAACATCCGACGAGGAATAATCAGCGTTGCTAGTGCAATAGCTAATGGTGGAATCATTGAAAAGAGCAGCACAGGTATATAACTTCCTGATTGCTGATAAAAAATAGCAAATAAAAATGGACCAAAAGCAGAGCCTGCAACATTGATAGTTTGAACAGTACCTTTAATTTCACCTAAATACTGACGACCAAAGTAGTGTGCAAAGGCTGTATTGCTAATGGCACCAGTAGCACCTTGCATTATGCCAAAAATGACACCGTAGACTAAAATCGTTGGTGCGCTAAATACAAAGCTTGCAAATGCTAAACTTACTGCCAACATAAACTGAGCAAAGGCCAACATGAATCTTGGTGGAAAACGGTCAAGTAATAAGCCAGTGATAAAGTTACTGGCAAAGGTTGTAAATCCTAAAGGAATGAATAAGAGTAAGGCACTTTCTCGGTTGAGACCAACTTGTTCCATGATGGAATAATGGTGAAAGAGTAGTCCTGTACCTAAGGCAGAGGTTAGAAAAATAGCGGCTGAGAGAAGCCAGAAAATGAGGCTCGAGCGTGCTTCTTGTGGTGTTGCATTATACTCAGATACAGCTTCTGCTTGTTTCGTACCATCGGGCTTTAAGCCATAGTGTTCGGGTGCACTTCTAAAGAAAAGGATACCCAAAGGCAACATAGTGGTTGCTAAAACTAGACCTAATATCATGTAACTTTGACGCCAACCAAAGTTTTGTAGTAGGAATTCGATTGCAGGTGGGAAAACTGCGGTAGCTATCGCAAAGCCAAAACCAGCTAAGCCAATCGCCAAGCCTCGCCTACGAATAAACCATTGGTTAATCGTATAGTTACTCACGAGTGATAACGAACCTTGCCCCATACTTCGAATAAAGAAAAATCCCAAAAATAGCATAAGCAAATTACGAATAAAGCCCATATAAATACAGGCAAGAGCAAATAGCGTTACGATAATTGCAACTGACAAACGTGGTCCACGCTTGTCAATAAAGCGACCTACAAAAGGTAGTAGAAATGAACCTGCTAAAGTACCAAAGGTATACATCAGTGCTACTTGTGAGCGAGATAAATCTAAGTCAGTAATGATGCTATCTAGGAAAATAGAAACACCAAGTGTTTGTCCAGGTGTTGTCATAAACATGCCGAGTGAACTGACAGCAAGAATAATCCAACCGTAGTAAAAAGGCGTCTTTCTGACAATGTGACTATTATATTGTTTATTGTTTGCAGGTTGATGCACAGGTTTAGCCTCAGGTTTCGGTTTTTTAAGGCTATGACCACGTAACGTACATTTCTTACAGTGATTGTGTCCTTATAAAGTAGCTTCCTTTACTCTTAAACTCGTTTTTAAAATTTTGAGTGAGGAATCATTTAATGCCAATTTACTCAATTTAGATGGGTATATTAGTCACAATTTGGAAGTTTAGAGATAAAGTTTTTCTCTATAAAACTTAAATTTCATTTTGTAACAACTTTTTCTCGATGAGATTGCAACCTACTTTTTTGCCAACTTGTTATAGTTTTGTTCATTTAGCAGATGCGTTGACTTAACGATTGAGAAACATCAACGCTCTATTGTTAGGGAGAATTGCTTTTATAGTTTTGGAAAAAGATAATTCAAGAAATTGGTTTAACAACTCAGAAGTTCGTAATCTGAATATTTTTGACTACCATGATTTAATCACGATCTAAGATCGAGAGTCTATGAAAGATATGTTGTAAGAATTAAGTGACATTATGAATTTATTCAGCCAGTACCCTACATTAATGTCTACGCTATATCAGTCAACAACATATAGTTTGGTGTTGTTATGAGCTACTTACACAATTTAAGTATAGCTTTGGGAGGAATGCGGGTGCTTTCAATTCACGTAAAAAAACTACTACAAATTTTAATTATCAGTGTTGTATGTTTAGGCTTTGCTGGGGGTATCGCTTTTTCACAGACAGCCTATCAATCGGCACTTCCTGAAAATGTACAATTGGCGCCAATTGCTAATGATGGATCAATTGTTAAACAGTTTGCGCCAGCCATAGGTCAAGCAAATTCGCCACTTGAGATGCGAATACTCATTGTTACAGCTATAGAAGATGATGGCAACATGGTTGCTATGCGCTACTTGCTCGAGCAGTATGGTGTGCCATACGACATCTTTGTTGCACATAAACAACCACTTACTTTTAATACACTGGTAAATGCCCAAGGACATGGTCGCTATCAAGGCATAGTCCTTAGCACCCATAATCTAGGTGTTGAAATTGGTGGACGTTGGCAGAGTGCATTTAGTGATGCTGAATGGCAGCTTTTATGGCAATATGAGCGTGACTTTAAAGTTCGTGAACTTGTGCTTTACACCTCATCAGCAAATTATCCAGAGAACTTAGGTACTGAGTCAATTGGTGGATACCGTAGTGCTATAGGGAATCCTTCGCGTTTAAGGTTGACCCCTGAGGCTCGAGCTGTCTTTCCAACCATCAAGCCAAGCGCAACCATTACGGTGCGCCACGGAGGATCTTATCCTGCAAGGCTTAGTCCAACTGCAACTGGCACAGTTATACCCTTGTTGGTTGATGAAAATGGTAATTACGGTTCTGTTCTAACAAGAACGCCTGAAGGTCGTGAAATCGTCTCTATGATGATGGCACAAAATAAAAACTATATACATACCCTAGTTATGGGCTATGACTTAGTTGATTGGCTAACCCAAGGTGTATTTGTAGGTGAACGTCGTATGTTCTTGCATTTGGACATCGATGACTGGTTCCAAAACAGTTTACACTGGGACGATAGAGCCAGAAGAAATAGACCTGATACTGATACATTTCGTATGAGTGGCACAGATGCACTAGCTTCCTTGGAACAGCTCAAGCGCATTCGTAATACATTTCCACAAGCGCGTAACTTACGCTACTCTGTTGCCTTTGTTGGTGAAAACGCTAAGCTGGAAACACCATTAAGTTGTGATCGTTACAGTGCGAACTTAACGGCTGCTACACGTTGTATCGGTAATGAGTTTGGGTGGATTAACCACACATTTACAGAGCAAGTCATGAACAACACAAATTACGAAGTTTCGTATTACGAAATTACCCATAACCACAATATTGCCCAGCAACTTGGTATCAATGCACATCGTGCTAGCGTAGTCACAAGTGCTCACTCTGGTTTAGGGCATTTCCCTGGTGCAGATGGTGTGCTGAGAGATTATGGTTTGCAAAGTTCAAATCCAGCTTTGTTGCGTGCGATGGTTGATTCAGGTGTAAGATTTATTGGCGCAAATCGCTCAGTTGGTAGTCATACTGCCGATTGCGATTCTTGTGGTATTTGGCATCCATTAGAGCCAAGGCTGATGCTCGTACCTAGATGGCCAACACAGGTATATTTTAATGTTACCAATCCAAGTGAAGCCTTAAGCGAATACAATACAATTCAGAAAACCAATATTGATTACAACACTTTTTTAGATAGAGAAGCTCAAATTGCTCTGAAGCATATTTTAAGTGGTTCTGTGTATCCACACTTTTTCCATCAAACAAATTTCCATGAATATGCGCCTGGCCATAGTCTAGTCTCTGATTGGTCTGAAGCAGTTGTAAGGGCTTATAGTCAATATTTTGACCTACCACTTGTTAGTTTCTACTGGGATGCAACCACTGACTATGTTGAGAAGAAAACGAAGTTCAATCTAAACGATGTTGTTGGTTTATGGGATCGCCCAATTAATACTGTACATTTAAGTAGTGGTACAGGTGGCGTGATTTTCCTAACAGGTACGCACCAAGGTAACGGTTGGAGCTATGGAAACGCCAAAGTAAGTGAGATTCAGTTGGCACCGGGCACTATGGTGAGTGTGCCAATTCGTTAATTGAGTAATCTGAACATTAGATACAAGCGTGAATACATTGTGTCGCAGGTGGCTTACACTTGTGACACATTTTTTTATGCTTAGGTATGATTAAGACTGAAAACTTTGAAAAGCTTGAAGTGGCTTCATCTGAGGAGCTATTTGCTTGGCTCGAGCTTAACCACACGCAATCAGAAAGTATCTGGCTTGTGACTTTCAAGAAGCATATAGCAGGAAAGTACCTTTCTAGCAATGATATTTTAGATGCAATATTGTGTTTTGGCTGGATAGATGGCATACGCCGTAAGCTTGATGATGATAGAACCATGCAGCTTATTTCCCCAAGAAAAGCACAACACTGGACAAAGAGCTATAAGGATAGAGCTGCAAAGCTTATTACTGTAGGAAAGATGCAAGCAGCAGGATTACAATCGATTGAAGATTCCAAAAACAGCGGTTTATGGAACTTTATGGATGATGTTGATGCCTTGATTAAGCCTGAAGATTTTGTCAATGGCTTGAAAGAATATCCAGAGGCCACTAAAAACTTTGATGATTTTAATCCATCGAGTAAGAGAAATATGCTTAGGCATATTAAATTGGCAAAGACAGATAAAACAAGACAAAAGCGGATTAAACAATTGGCTGAGTTAGCTGCCCAAGGTAAGAAGCTTCCTGGAAGTTGAATCAGTAGGATTATTTGATTTAAAAAGCAGTTATCTAAAGGACATAGGTTCAACCTGAGCGTAATAGACTAGAGCCTATGTTTAGACGTCGCGGCAATAATGCTGCAAACACGCATCAATCACACGATAGTACTGAAGTAGCCTCTGGTAAGAAAAAACGAGAGCGCATTGATTGGCAGCAATTAAAGCGACTCTTTTCTTATACAAAACCATACCGAAAAGAACTCATTCTTTCACTTGTAGGTGTTTCACTTGCATCTTTGATTGGACTAATTTTTCCAATTATTGTTCGTAGATTGTTCAACGGTGCTTTTACAGAAGGAACTTCTGTGCGTTGGTTGGACTACACAGCATTAGGTCTCATTGTGCTTTTTATAGCGCAAGCTGTTTTGAATTATTTCAGAGTGTATTTTATAAGCCTAGTAGGCGAAGGTGTTGTTGCGGATTTGCGTCGCGATACTTTTTCTCGCTTGATTAAATTACCCATTAGCTTTTTTGAATCTCGTAAAACAGGTGAATTAACCTCACGCTTAACCACAGATGTAACGACAATTCAATCTGTCGTTAGCACATCATTGCCGCAGTTATTTAGCCAGACCTTTACGCTTATTGGTGGCACAATCTTGATGGTAGTGATCAACTTTAAGTTGAGTTTAGTAATGCTTGCAACCATTCCTGCCGTGATTCTTGCAGGTGCTTATTTTGGGCGAAAACTCCGAAAGATTTCAACTGAATTTCAAGATAAAGTTGCTTCTGCCAATGCTGACGCTGAAGAAGCCATTGTGGGCATTCGAGAAGTTAAGGCTTTTACGGCTGAAGGTATTGAAGAACGTCGTTATCAAAAAGGCATTTCTGCGTCTTATGACATGGGACTAAAGAGAGCTCGAGTTCGTGCTTACTTTACGCCAACGATCATCATGGTGGCTTTTACCGCAGTTACAGTTATCCTTTGGTACGGTGGCCGTTTGGTTATTTTAGATGGATTACCTCCAGGTGATTTAATTACCTTTTTGCTATTGACCTTTTTTGTAGCTGGTTCAATTGGTAGTTTCACAGGTTTATATAGTCAGTTCCAAGAAGCCTTAGGTTCGTCTCGTCGTGTCTTTGAATTGTTAGATGAAAAAAGCGATTTGGTTGAGCTAGATAATCCAAAAGAGCTCGAGTCAGTGGCTGGCGCTGTACGTTTTGAGCAGATGTCTTTTCGCTATGGCGACAGAGGCGAAGAAAACATCCTAAAAGACCTTAATTTGGATGTGAAAGCGGGTGAAATTATTGCCATCGTTGGACCAAGTGGTTCAGGTAAAACAACGCTTGTGTCACTCATCCCTCGTTTTTATGATCCAGTAAATGGTGCAATAACGCTTGATGGAGTCGATTTGCGAGATTTGGGTTTAGAAGACCTTCGCTCACATATCGGTATCGTGCCACAGGAAACCTTGCTGTTTTCAGGTAGCATCAATGAGAATATTCGCTATGGTAAGGAAGATGCTACTGGTGATGAAGTTGAAGCTGCTGCAATGGCAGCCAATGCTCACGAATTTATTTTGAATTTTGAAGCTGGTTATGAAACTTTGGTTGGTGAGCGAGGCATCAAATTATCTGGTGGTCAAAAGCAGCGTGTTGCGATAGCCAGAGCTATCCTAAAAGACCCACGTATCCTCATCTTAGACGAAGCCACTAGCTCATTAGACAGCGAGTCGGAAGCACTAGTCCAAGAGGCTTTAGATAGTCTTATGCAAGGTCGTACAACCTTTGTAATTGCCCACAGACTCAGTACTATTCGCAACGCTGATAGAATTATTGTGTTGGATGAAGGACAAATTGTGCAAGAAGGTAGTCACGATAAGCTGCTCACAGATGGCGGTTTATACAAAGAGCTATACGATAAGCAGTTTAATCCTGAATAAAATTTAGGTGTTGAGAGAGTAAGACTGACATATGCGGTGATAGCTAACTTTTTTGAGATATCTTTCACTGTAGGGTGCGTCCCATCAATGGTTGAAAAAAAATTAATACAAGTAGAAAGAAGTTTTTCGTTTTTTGAAAAACTTCCAAGGTGCGTCCCTATGAAATGTAATAACTTGTTAGCAAACCGAACCATATATTCAACCTTCAGTGGGACGCACCCTTCACCGTATATTTTTTCATAAAAACTTGAATTGTTGTTATGCGATGACAGTTTGTTTTGTTTTGAAATGTAATGAAGTTTGCTATAAGTCAAATTTTGCATTTTAGAATATAGTCGCACCTCAATAAATAAGGTATACTAATCGTTATGCCTCTAGAAGTACACTCTCCATTTTCTCCAAAAGGTGATCAACCCGAAGCCATCAAAAGTCTTGTTGAAGGTTTAGGGGATGGTCTGAGTTATCAGACATTGTTAGGTGCTACAGGTACAGGTAAGACCTTTACCATGGCAAAGATTATTGAAGAAACGCAGCGTCCTGCGCTGATTCTGGCACCTAATAAAATCTTGACTGCTCAACTTGCAGGTGAGTTTCGGGAATTTTTCCCGACTGCTGCGGTTGAGTTTTTCATTAGTTACTACGATTATTATCAGCCAGAAGCTTATGTGCCTGCACGTGATTTGTTTATTGAAAAAGATGCCAATATTAATACGGAGCTCGAGCGCCTCCGCCAATCCACAACACGTAGCCTGTTAACAAGAGATGACGTAATCGTTGTCGCTTCAGTCTCAGCCATCTATGGTCTAGGCTCACCCGAAACCTATAAAGCATTGAATTTGATTTTGCATGTTGGTCAGAAAATCACCCGTGATGATATCTTGACCCGTTTGATTGCTCAGCAATATGAACGCAATGATGTTGAGATTGCCGCAGGACGTTTTCGTGCCAAAGGCGACACTGTAGAAATTTGGGCAGCTTACGACGAAAACCCAATGCGTGTTCAACTTTGGGGTGAGGAAATTGACCACATAGCGATGGTTGATCCAGTGACGGGTGATGAACTTTTAGTCCTTACCTCGACAACTATATTTCCTGCTAAGCACTACGTGACAACACAGGAGCAACTTGCACCTGCTGTTAAAATGATTGAGCAAGATTTGGCATTGCGAGTAGATTTTTACGAAAAAAATGACAAGCTTTTAGAGCGTCAACGAATTAAAGAACGCACGCTCTATGATCTTGAAATGCTCAAAACCTTAGGCTACTGTTCAGGCATTGAAAACTATTCACGTTACCTAGATGGTCGTATGCCAGGCGACGCACCACATACACTTCTTAGTTACTTTCCAGATGACTATATTACCTTTTTAGATGAGTCTCACGTTATGCTTTCTCAAGTTAAAGGCATGTATAACGGTGATAGAGCAAGAAAACAAACGTTGGTTGATTATGGCTTTCGATTACCTGCTGCACTAGATAACCGACCACTGAAGCAACCAGAATTTTTAGAAACGGTTGGACAAGTTATCTATGTCAGTGCTACACCTGCGGACATGGAACGAGAAATGAGCGATAACATTGCAGAGCAAGTTATTCGCCCAACAGGTTTGCTTGATCCGAAAATTACCGTAAAGCCTATTAAGGGTCAGGTTGATGACTTGATCTTTGCTATTCGAGAACGTGCCAAAAAGAAAGAACGGGTTTTGGTTACGACCTTGACTAAGAAAATGTCTGAGGATTTAACAGAGTATTTGGCTCAGCAAGGTATTCGTGTTCGCTATATGCACTCAGGTATTGATTCTGTAGAGCGACAAGTGATTATCCGAGATTTGCGTTTAGGTCACTTTGACGTTTTGGTCGGTATTAACCTACTGCGTGAAGGTTTAGATTTACCAGAGGTTTCATTGGTAACGATTCTAGATGCCGATAAAGCTGGATTTTTGCGTAGTGAACGTAGTTTGATCCAGACAATTGGTCGTGCTGCACGTAATGTAAACGGTGAAGTTTATTTGTATGCAGATACTTTCTCAGATGCTATGACTGCTGCAATTGGTGAAACAAATAGGCGTCGGGAAAAGCAAGAAGCTTATAATACTTTACATGGCATTACGCCTGAGAGCATTATCAAAAGTGTGCGTAATATTATCCGTGGTGAAACAGATGATGGTGATGATGGTGAGCAACTTAAGAAACTAGCACCTTGGGAACGCGAACTTGCAGAAGATGATATGAAGCAAGAACTATCTTTACTTGAAAACCAAATGTGGGAAGCTAGTGAAGATCTTGACTTTGAAAAAGCTGCTGCGGTTCGTGATAGGATTCGTGAGTTGGAATCCAAGTTGTCTGGTGTAGAAGTTCCTGTTATAGAATTGCCTGGAGCGAAGAAGAAAAAGAAAAAATAGTTAGCAAGTTGAGATTCTTGATGTGTTTGTGAAGTCTATAGTGTGGGCAATATATAGAAACCGCTTTGTTTTTTTAAGAATTCAGCTAATAATTGTCCTTGTGTTTCTTTGTATTTTTTCGTATTTTTTCGTATTTTTTCGTATTTTTTCGCATTTAGATTGATGACTTTGATAGCATTCATCGATAATTTAACGGCATATTGATACTGTTATTTTTTTAACGCTCAATAGACATGTTATCAAACTGGTTTGCGGGGATATTTTGCTTTCTATTGTGAGTTGAGGAGCTATGTAACCATATGGGTACAATGTTTACAGTTTATATAAGCAAAGACAGGTCTTTGAAAAAGCCTGCCATTGATTTTGAACATTTTGAAAATAATGATAAGTGGTTTGCTTGTATTCTTCCAAAAGAAAGCTATGATTGCGATGAGTCTTTGATATCGCGACTCTCTTTAGATTATGGAACTGTAGTTTTTATGGGTTTTCAGAGTACAGTAGACGCATTTCAATTTGTGTTTGCAAAAGATGGCCAAATTAGTAGAAAACTGATTTATGGTTGGTATCAAATTCAGGATGAATGGGAAGTTGTAGAGGGCGAAGCTCAGGAATGGGAAGAAGAAATTCTTCGTAATGATGAGTTTGTAGCTGAAGTTGGTCTCAATCAATTTATAGATGCTCGTGAAGTTTGTAGGCATATTGCGACTCACTTTGATTTTCCAGGATGGTAGTTCAAGAAAAAAATGCCTGCTACATGCAGGCATTTTTCATTTGTCTAACAAGTTTTTCTAAACATTGTTTAAGTAAGTTTAGTCAAGTGCCCAGCTTAAAACTGGGTCACTCATGCTTGTACCGTTTGGAACAGTGTAACGAATGACTTCATAGAAGCCATTTACGATTGGACGATCAAATACCTGACCTTCATCAATAATGCGAACAGGATAGGGTAATTCCCCTTCACTAACCAATTCTAGAATGACTTCAGTTTGACCATTGGCTGTGACGATACGCTTGATAACAGTTAGTACGCCAAACTCTATAGTTGATGTTGCTTGGATATTGAGTGTTTCAGTTACAAGTCTTTCCGTAATCTTTGTGTCAGTAGTGCTTTGACTTACTTGAGTATTTGTAACCGTAGTCGTTGTAATGGATGTATCTGTAGTTGCAGCAGGGGCTGCAACTACAGGTGTGGTTGGTGTTGTTAAACTATTGTTTGTAGTGTCATCCTTAAAGTTAATGACAGGGTCAGTCATTGGGGTACCTGCTGGAACAAGGTATTCAATAGTTTCCTGATAGTTTGCGTAGATTTCGCGCTCGAGCACATAGGGTTCAGAGAATGGAATGTTGTCTGTAATAACAATTGGTGCATCAAGAGCTTCATAACTAAAGAGTGTTAAGACAACTTTTATGAATCCATCAGACGTTTGTTCATGGTATTTATCTAAAGTCAATGGACCAAAGACAATTGTGGTATCACGTTCAGTTTGACCTGTGCTGTCAAGTGGCATGAGCGGGAAGTCACTAACACTTAAGCCTTCAACACGGACACGGTGCGTATAACCATCATTGCTTGATTCATTTGTTTCACGTGGTGTAAAGAACACTGAGTCTGCACCAAGTTGAACAATAACCTCGCCAGTTGGAATGTCTCTAAAGGCATAATTACCCTCAATATCTGTCCTGATTTGCGTACCGTTACCCAGGATCAGACGAGCATTTTCCATTGGAATATCTAAGGCATTGTCATATTCGTAGTTATTGTTGACGTCTAAGAAGACGCGGCCAGTTAGGATGTTTTCACTTAGGTCGAAAATATCAAGACTAATCTTAATAGAAGCGTTGGATTGAACAGTTGCAGTTACGCGACCAGATGTACCTTCACCAGTCGCTTCTACAATATTGTCTAAGTCTTCGCTTACATTTGGACCGATGCGCAAGCTATAGCCAATTTCTACCTTTTGACTCGGTGGTAAAACAACATCATTCCAGATGAGCTGATTGTTGCTTGAAACGACTGGTATGTTTAGAGCTTCGCCATTCATAGAGATTGTTGCAGTGTTCTCTTCATAAGTTGTGCCAGCAGGTAAACTATCGATGATATCAGTAGTAATAGTTTCAAACTCACTGTCACTAGAGACAACTACTGTATACGGTACAACTTCACCGATAATATAGGTTTTTTGTGGCACTGCTTTATCAATACGTATATTGATTGGTTTTGGATCAGTTACTGGCTTCAGGCTGATTTCGGTAGGGTCGTTGTCATTGGTTGGATCTCCATCATTATTAGGATCTGCTTCACCAGGTGTTTTGCCTGAAGATATATCATCAATAGGATCGCCTAGTGGGGACGTGGCTTGAACTTCTGCCGTGTTATTGAAGAAGGTTTCAGTCGTGATTGCGCTGAATGGCATTGAGATGTTAAGCGTTAGGGTTGCTTTTTCACCTACTGCAAGGTCATTACCTTTTGCGAGGAGCTGAAGGTCGCTCGAGCCGTTAAAGCCTTCATTGACATCAAGCGTGTCGCTACTAATGGACTCTAGTTTGTAGCTACTAGTACCAAACGTAAGATCGAGATTATCTGTAGCTTCGATGTTACTAAGGGGCAGATTACCAAAGTTAGTGAATACCAGTTTGTAACTGATTAGATAGGTCTGTGCTTCAAAGTCAGGAATGACTGGTTCAGCATGTTTTGCAAGACCAATTGTTGCCACTGGCACAACAACTTCTACAACTTCGATATCATCTATCACAGGTGTTTCGCTGCTGATTGCCTGACCAACATTGCGAACTTCACCTGTTAAGGCTGTAGCTTTGTCAATTGTATGCTTAACATCCAATACACAAGTAGCAGCAACAGCTAAGCTTGCACAAGTTGTGCTATCGCCAGTTAAGGTATCACTGACCACGACATTAGTGAGAGCTATATTACCTGTATTGGTTGCTGTAATGCGGAAGTTTAAAGTATCTCCTAGTGTAACAGTACCTGAGGTATCTTGGTCTGTATTGGATACCAATACTTTGTCAATCTCAAGTCTTGGTAAAGGTCTTGGAATCTCAAGGACGGTTGGATCATCAGGATTGCCGTCATTATTAGGGTCGTTGTCATTCGGATCTTGTGGGTTATCACTGCTATCTGTAATGGTTATACCTGTTGGGCTATTAGCGCTAGCAGTTGCTTGGTTACTTACTGTTCCAGCTGCGATATCTGCTGGTGTTAGTGTATGTACCGCACTACATCTAATGACATCATTGACAGCAACATTGTTAGCTGGAAGTGCAGGTGTACAGCTCTCAATGACTGCGTTGTTATCTGTCAAAGTGACGTTGTTGAGAACGGTATCACCACTATTGATAATCGTAATTGCGTAGTTAATTGCTTCTCCGACATCACCTACACCGTTGTCACCAGGATTAAAGATGCCAAGCTTGTTTACCGTAAGCGCTGGCTTACCAGCAGGCGGTGGCGCTGTGATATCTGTTCTGGTTGGATCGTCAGGATTATTGTCGTTGTTCGGATCAGTGTTGCTTGCGTCAGATGGATCATCTGAAGTATCGACAACAGGATTGCCACTAGGATCAATGGCTGCAACGGTTGCCTGATTCAGAACATAACCTGCATCGATTTCTGCTTGGGTAATGCTATGGACGGCTGTACAGGTCAAGCTTTCGCTTGGTGCCAGTGTTGTATTGCCAGTACAACTTGTAATGGTTGCATTGTCGTCCAAGATGGTTACGCTGCTCAAACTAATGTTGCCATTGTTTGTTGCGGTTATTGTGTAGGTAACAATATCACCAACAGTGCCAAAACCATCGCTACCTAAATCAATAACACCTGTTTTGACAAGGTTTATAGAGGGTGCGCTACCTAGTGGCGTTGTTGTTGGATCGTCAGGGTTGCCGTCATTATTTGGATCGTTGTTGTTAGGGTCTGAAGGGTCGTCTGATGTATCGCTGATAGGGTTGCCAGCAGGGTCTAGCGCGTTGGCTCGAGCCTGATTAACAACTGCACCAGCATTGATATCTTCTTGTGTGATTGTGTGTTCAGCCGTACAGGTTATGACTGTTCCGGGTGTAAAGTCATCGACGGGTAAATCACGGTTACAGTTTGTAATCACTGCGTTATCGTCACTCACAACAACTTGATTTAAGGTTGTGTTACCGATATTTGTTGTTAAGAGCGTATAAGTTATAACATCACCAACAGTTACTACATTATCAGTACCAACATCAAGCGTTGCTGTTTTAACAATGTCGATTGAGCCCAGTGTTACCAGTGGTGTACGTGTTGGATCATCAGGGTTGTTGTCATTGTTTGGATCAGAATCACTACTGTTATTTGGGTCATCTGAGCTATCAACAATAGGGTTGCCCTGAGGATCTGTGGCGGCAGCAATTGCTTGATTCAAGACAAAGCCAGTATTTAGATCTACTTGTGTAAGGCTATGTACAGCCTGACAAGTGATTGTAGCGTTTGGTGCAAAACCGTTATGCGGAATTGCTGGACTACAGCTTGTAATGACTGCATTGTCATCTGTAACGACGACATTATCTAATACTACATTACCTGTGTTTATGGTCGTAATCGTATAGTTTACTAAGTCACCGAGAGAAGCGGCGCCATCTGTACCTAGATCAAGACTAGACGTCTTGGTAACCGCAATTGCTGGTGAGGACGTTAAGGTTGTCTGAGTTGGATCATCAGGGTTACCGTCGTTATTTGGATCGCTATTATTACTATCGCTTGGGTCATCTGAGCTATCAATGACTGGATTGCCACTTGGGTCAGTAGCTGCAGCAATTGCTTGATTGAGCACAACACCAGCGTTGATATCTGCTTGTGTGATGCTGTGTTCAGCTTGACAGGTAATAACTGCATTTGGTGCGAAGCCGTTATGTGGAATAACTGGACTACAACTTGTAATGGTTGCATTGTCATCTGTGACCATCACGTTATCTAAGCTTGCGTTACCAGTATTGGTGGTTGTAATGATATAAGTAATTATATCACCTACGGTGGCAATACCATCACTACCTACATCAATTGTAGAAGTTTTGGTAACTTCAATGCTTGACCTAAGTGCAAAGTTCACACGTGTAGGATCGTCAGGATTACCATCACTGTTTGGATCTGTATTGCTACCGTCAGATGGGTCATCTGAGTTATCAGTAACAGTGTTGCCTGTTGGATCAGTGCCTACTGCTACTGCCTGATTAAGAACGTAACCGTTATTAATATCGGCTTGGGTAATGGTATGTACTGCTTGACAGCTTATGACTGCATTTGGTGCGAAACCATTATGTGGAAGAGCTGGACTACAACTTGTAATAGTTGCGTTATCATCTGTGACCATTACATTGTCAAGGCTCACGTTACCAGTATTGGTTGCTGTAATGACATAGTTGATGACATCATTTACAGTCACAACGCCATCACTACCCATATCAAGTGTAGCTGTCTTAACAACACTAATAGTTGCAGTACTACCTAGCGTGATTCGTGTTGGATCATCAGGGTTACCGTCATTATTAGGGTCGGTATTGTTGTTGTCACTCGGATCATCAGAGCTATCATTAACAGGATTGCCCGCTGGGTCGGTTGCGTTGGCAGTAGCTTGGTTGAGAACAAAGCCATTATTGATGTCTTCTTGGGTAAGTGGATGTTCTGCCTCACAGCTTATGGTTGCACTTGGTGCAAAACCATTATGTGGCAAGGTAACATCGCAGCTGGTGATCGTTGCATTGTCATCTTCTACAGTGACGTTATTTAAGGTGATGTTGCCTGTATTAGTCGTAGTTAAGACATAACGCACTAAGTCACCAACGGTGGCAATGCCATCGTCACCAGTATCAAGTGTAGCTGTCTTGACAACTTCGATTGATCCTGAGACGCCCAAGAGTGTTTGGGTTGGATCATCTGGATTACCATCACTATTTGGGTCAGTATTGTTGTTGTCGTTTGGATCATCTGAGTTATCTATAACTGCATTGCCCGCAGGATCAGTAGCGGCTGCAATAGCTTGGTTAAGTACAGTACCTGCATCAATGTCTGCTTGTGTGATGGTGTGTTGAGCAGTACAGTTAATCTCCGCATTTGGTACAAAACCATTATGTGGAATAGCTGGACTACAACCTGTGATAACTGCGTTGTTATCAGTCACCATTACGTTATCAAGCGTGACATTGCCAGTATTGTTTGTTGTAATAAGGTAATTAATAACATCACCAACATTGACTACGTCATCTGAACCTGTGTCAAGACTACCAGTCTTAACAACGCTGAGTTGTGGATTTGTTTCTAGAATGAGTGTAGTTGGGTCATCAGGATTATTATCACCGTTTGGATCTGTATTATTACTATTTGCAGGGTCATCTGAACTATCAATAACTGCATTGCCCGCAGGATCGGTAGCTGCTGAATTGGCTTGGTTCAATATTGAACCAGCATTCATATCTGCTTGTGTAATGCTGTGTTCAGCTTGACAGATGATGGTTGCAGCAGGTACGAAGCTATTTACGGGTAGGGCAGGTGTACAAGTTGTGATGACAGCATTGTCATCTGTCACCATAACATTGTCTAGAACTACATTACCTGTATTGGTTGTTGTAATGGTATAGCGTACTAAATCGCCAATATTTATTTGATTGTCAGTACCTGTATCGATACTTCCAGATTTCACAACGCTCAAGGTCGCTTGTACTGGCTCATTGTAGGTCACAGCAATCGTAGCTGGAGCTGATGTGTTGCCATCATTATCTTGAACTGTATAGCTAATTGGACTTGGGTCGCTTGTGAGGCTTGCATCTGGCGTAAAGGTTACATTGCCTGTTGGATCAACTGTCCATGTACCATCAGTGTTGACGAGGCTGCTTTGTTGACCTGGTGTAGCTGGGTCTAGGTCAATGGTTGTAGGATCGATTTGACCATCTGGATCGGCATCATTATGAGCAATGCTTAGCGTGGTTGGATTTGTTGGCGCAACTGTGCCAGTATTGCTCCCTGTATCGTTTGTGGCGATAGGTGGCTGACCGTAGGTTACGGTTAGTGTGGCTGGCTCAGAAGTATTGCCATCATTATCTTGAACTGTATAGTTAATCGGAGTTGGATTATCTGTGAGGCTGGTATTTGGTGTAAAGACTACGGTGCCGTTAGGATCAACTGTCCATGTACCATCAGTATTTATTAATTGAGTCTGTAAACCAGGTGTAGCAGGGTCTAAGTCAATTGTTGAGGCAATGACTGAACCATCAGGGTCAGCGTCATTGTTGACAATGAATGGCAGGGTGGTTGGATTGCTGGGATTTGGAACACTTGGATTGTTGGCGCTATCGTTTTGAGCTTGTGGTGCTTGACCGTAGTTGATTGTTAAGGTAGCAAGATTTGAAGTGTTACCATCATTATCTTGAACTGTATAGCTAATCGGACTTGGGTTTGTACTTAGATTTATGTCTGGTGTGAAAGTGACATTGCCTGTGTTGTCTACAGTCCATGTACCGTCACTATTTATGAGGGTGCTTTGAATACCCGCGGTTGTGGGGTCGAGGTCGAGGCTCGAGCTGTCGAGAGAACCGTCACCGTCTAAGTCATTGCCAATGATATTTGACAAGACGGTTGGATTTGTGTTGCTTACAGGTGCTGGATTGCTTGCAGTATCATCAATAGCTACAGGTGCAACACCATAGATAACAGCTAAGTTTGCTGGATTACTTACATTACCGTCATTATCTTCGATGGTGTAGGTAATTGGACTAGGGTTAGATTGTAAAGTTCCATCTGGTGTGAAGGTTACATTTCCTGCGTTGTCTACAGTCCATGTGCCATCGCTATTCACAAAGATAGTTTGCTGCCCTGGTGTAAATGGGTCGAGATCTACAGTTGAAGCATCAATGACTCCATCGGAATCGCTATCGTTACTACCAATTGTACTTAAAGTAGTTGGATTTGTTGGCGAAACTGCTCCAGAATTCACTTGGGTATTATTTGTAGCTATAGGAGCTTGACCGTAACTAATAGTTAATAGTGCTTGATTCGAAATATTATCATCATTATCGGCAACGGTATAAGTGATTGGAGTTGGGTCTGTAGTCAGAGAAGCATCTGGTGTAAAGGTTACATTGCCAGCCGCATCAACAACATAGGTACCATCTGAATTTGTAAAAGTAGTGTCTTGACCAGGAGTAGAAGGATCTAAGTCGATAGTAGAAACATCGATAGCCCCGTCAGGGTCAGAGTCATTACTATTAATAGTAGAAATGGTGGTTGGATTGTTTGGAGAAACTGGACCAGAGTTGATAGCTGAATCATCAGTTGCAACAGGAGTCTCAATAACGTAATCAATAGTTATGGTTGAAGCATTAGAGGTATTACCATCATTATCTTCAACAGTGTAATCAATAGGAGAAGGGTCTGCAGTGAAACCAGATTGAGGAGAGAAAGTAATCTCACCTGTTAAAGGATTAACAGACCAAATACCTTCACCAGAGATTGTAACTGAGGTAACAGGAGAACCGGTAACCGGATTAATGAGTTGAATAGTAGTTGGGTCTAAAGTACCGTCAAGGTCAGAGTCATTTGAAAGAGGATCAATAGTGACAGAAGTTCCAGAAGGATTATTTGAACTGTTGTCATCAGTTGTGACAGGAGGTTGACCATAAGTAACAGACAAAGTAGCTTCATTACTAGTATTACCATCATTATCGTCAACGGTATAAGTAATAGGAGCTGGGTCAGAAGAAAGACCAATATCTGGTGTGAAAGTAACATTGCCAGAAGCATCCACAACATAGGTACCATCTGAATTAGTAAAGCTAGTATCTTGACTAGAAGTAGAAGGATCTAAATCGATAGAAGAAACATCGATAGTTCCGTCTGGGTCAGAGTCATTGGAATCAATAGCACTAATAGTGGTTGTATTACTTGGAGAGACAGGACCAGGGTTGCTAGCTGAATCATCAAGCGCAATAGGAGCATCACCATAAGTGATTGTCAACGTAGCTTCGTTACTGGTATTGCCATCATTATCGTCAACGGTATAAGTGATTGGAGCTGGGTCAGAAGAAAGACCAATATCTGGTGTGAAAGTAACATTACCAGAAGCATCCACAACATAGGTACCATCGCTATTAGTAAAGCTAGAATCAATAGCAGAAGTAGAAGGATCTAAATCGATAGAAGAAACATCGATAGTTCCATCAGGATCAGAATCATTAGAATCAATAGCACTTAAGGTAGTTGTATTCGAAGGACTAATAGGACCAGGATTAGCAGCACTGTCATCAACAGCAATAGGAGCCTCACCATAAGTGATTGTTAGTGTAGCTTCGTTACTAGTATTACCATCATTATCATCAACGGTATAAGTAATAGGAGCTGGGTCAGAAGAAAGACCAATATCTGGTGTGAAAGTAACATTGCCAGAAGCATCCACAACATAGGTACCATCGCTGTTAGTAAAGCTAGAATCAATAGCAGAGGTAGAAGGATCTAAATCGATAGAAGAAACATCGATAGTTCCGTCTGGATCAGAGTCATTACTGTCAATGGCAGAAATAGTGGTTGGGTTAGAAGGACTAACAACGTTAGGATTAAACTGACTATCATCCGTAGCAGTTGGGGGGATAAGGTAAGTATTTGTAATGGTACATGAAGCAGTTTCA
>CALHRJ010000102.1 GCA_938038395.1 uncultured Deinococcales bacterium
GAGGGAAGACGTCCAATTCTTAAATTTTCCGATAAAATTCAAGAAGAGATAGATGAAAAAGGCTATGTGGTTCATTTGAGTTTGACCCATAGTAAAGGCAACGCAGCAGCTGTTGTCATTATGGAAAAGATTGACAAAGCAAACACTTAACTATAAATCGCAATAAGTATAAAAAGTCTTTAAAGTTGAACCCTTTCTCTGAATAAGAGGAGGGTTTTGCTATTTTTTTACGAAGGAAATTTTTTTGAAACTAAAGCTATCAATTTTTAGCTTCAAAAAGTAGTATTCGCAAAAAAATTGACAGTGTTATCAGATGACTGAGCCTACTGACTATGTTTCGCTGTCTTCAATACTGCAGTAAGAACACGTGGCTAATTATTAGAATCTTTTTTACAATTTCTCAAAGGTCATATCCTTTGATTTGATGCTAAATAAGTCTAAAAAATATAAAATGATGGATAGAACTTCATTTTCACTATTGTTAGTTTCAGTGTTCATATGCTAGACTCTGCCATATGATTTTTCTAATGAGTGCGCCAATATTAGGTATTACAACCTTAACGAATAAGGGATGTAATGTTATTGCAGGCTGTTTACAGCTGAGCTGCACCGGACGATGTTGTTGATATACCCGTTTTAGACAACAGAATTTTGATTTATAAAAACCCTAACATTTTAAAAATAAAAATAGGCTTATCTTGAAGATAAGTGAGTTAAGTTCGTAAAGAATGAGTGCTGTACTGAAGGTATACGGCTGCAGCAAGGAGAACATGATGGCATTGAAACTTTATAATACGCTTTCAAGAGAAAAAGAAGACTTCAAACCGCTGACCGAAGGTTATGTGGGTATTTACTACTGTGGACCCACAGTTTACTCTGACCCACATTTGGGGCATGCACGTGGCCCGATTGTTTTTGATGTACTTAAGCGCTGGCTAGAAGCTGCTGGTTTAAAAGTGCGGATGGTTTCAAACGTAACAGACGTAGGTCACCTAACCGATGATATGGACGAAGGTGAAGATAAGATGCTTAAGCGTGCGGCATTAGAGAAGCTCGAGCCTATGGAAGTTGCTGAAAAGTACTTCTGGGCTTACTTTGATGCTATGCATGTACTCAACGTCCGTCGCCCAGATATTGTGCCACGCGCTTCAGGTCACATTATTGAACAAATTGGTATGACGCAAGATTTGCTAGACAACGGTCTAGCCTATGAGGTAAATGGAAGCGTCTATTTTGATGTCTCTAAGTGGGAAAGCTATGGCGAACTATCTGGTCGTAACCTTGACGAGACACAAGAAGGTACAAGAGTAGAAGTACGCAGTGAAAAAGAAGACCCTCGTGATTTTGCACTTTGGAAAAAAGCTGAACCAAGTCACATCATGCGTTGGCCTTCACCGTGGGGAGAAGGTTTCCCAGGCTGGCACTTAGAATGCTCAGTCATGAGTACCAAATACTTAGGCGATTCTTTTGATATTCATGGTGGTGGACTTGACCTGATATTCCCACACCACGAATGTGAAATAGCGCAGGCAAAAGCAGCAGGTAAAGGGTTTGCAACCTACTGGATGCACTGGAACTTCATTACACTATCTGGTGAAAAAATGGCTAAAAGCAAAGGTCATTTCAAAACACTTGAAGAACTTTTTGCTCAGTATGATCCTATGGTCATTAGGTTTAACTTGCTTGGCTCTCACTACCGTAGTGTTAGTGATTTCTCACCTGAAGGTCTGTATGCATCGGAACAAGGTTTAAAGCGTATTCGTGATGCTTATGCTGAAGTAGAACGCTTATTAGGTGATACTGAAGCAGCCGTAGATGAAAGTGTATTCGAAAGCTACAGACAGCGCTTTAGCGATGCTATGAATGATGATTTGAATACACCACAGGCAGTTGCAGCAATTTTTGATGCTGTCAGAGAAATTAACGGCAAGGTTGATAGTGCTGATGTAAGCTATTTAGCTTCTGCTAAAGCATTTCTCGAAGCACATACCGATGATATCTTAGGTGTACTTCGTGATAGTGCTTCAGCAGGTAGGACTGATGAAGGTACTGACATGCTTGATGGTCTAGTTCATCTTGTGAATGAACAGCGTCAGGAAGCCAGAAAGCGTCGTGACTTTGGAACAGCAGATCAGATTCGGGATCGTTTGAGTGAAATTGGTATTGTGATTGAAGATACACCTGAAGGCAGTCGCTGGAAAGTGAATTGATAGGCAAAGCCATTTGAAGCTCTAAATAAAAGAAGCCCCACTCAAACTTGAGTGGGGCTTCTTCGTGATGTTTTGTTAGTTAAAGATTAGTCAACTGGACGAGGTTCTAAAGGAACTTGCTTGTTCTTACGTTCCTGTTCTTGCTCACGCTTGCGTTGTTCTTCTTCTCTGATTTTAGCTTCTTCAATAGCACGTTCTGATGCTTGTCGATTAGCTTCTTCAGTAGCTTCAATATCGCCAATAATCCAGCTAGTGATGTCTTCTGCAGATTCACCGTCTTTACTTTTTTCAAAAGCTTTGTGAATGACAGTGCCATCAATAGTTTCTTTGACAAGTAGTGCTTCTGCAACAGCTACCACTGCACTCCAGTGCTCATTGATAATCCGTTCGGTATCTTTATAAGAGCCTTCGAGAATGGCGTGGATTTGCTGCTCGAGCTGCCTTGCAGTCTCTTCACTAAAGTCCTTGCGTCTACTAATCTCGCCACCAAGAAATACAGGACCACTATTTGTACCCCAAGCAACATATTCACTGTCACCCATACCAAGGTCAAAAATCATTTGCTTAGCCATACCAGTTGCTTGTTTAAGGTCATTAGATGCACCTGAAGAAATTTTACCTGTTAGCTTTTTCTCAGCAACACGACCACCAAAAGCAACGATCAATCTTGATAAAAAGTCTTCTCTAGTTACAAGCAAACTCTCTTTATTCATAGGTGCCATAAAACCACCAGCACCACCACGAGGCATGATTGTTACTTTACGAACAGTACCGATATTTGGCTGAGACGCTTGTGTAACTGCGTGACCTGCTTCATGATAAGCCAAAGCTTTTTGTTCTTCTTCGCTTGGGACAAGACTGCCTTTGCGAAGACCAAGGATAATTCTATCTAGTGCTTCGTTAAAGTCAGCCCATGAAATAAGCTTTTTATCGCTTCTAGCTGCAATAAGCGCAGCTTCATTGGTTAAGTTCTGTAGGTCTGCACCTGAGAACATTGGGGTTGACTGAGCAAGTTTTTCTATATCTACTTCTTCGGCAACAGGCTTGTTTCTTACATGTACACGTAAAATAGCTTCACGTTCTTGTTGTGTTGGAAGCCCAATGGTTACCTGACGATCAAAGCGTCCTGGACGCAGAAGTGCTGAATCAAGTACGTCAGGACGATTTGTTGCCGCAACAATAATCACAGAGGTGTCTTTTTCGAAACCATCCATTTCACTCAAGATTTGGTTGAGTGTTTGTTCTCTTTCGTCATGTCCACCGCCGATACCAGCGCCACGTTTACGACCGATTGAATCAAGCTCATCAATAAAGATAATTGCTGGCGCAGATTTTCTAGCCTCTTCAAAAAGACTACGAACACGGCTTGCACCAACACCCACAAACATTTCCATGAATTCTGAAGCGCTCACTGTAAGGAAAGGCACTTCAGCTTCACCAGCGATAGCCCTTGCTAAAAGGGTTTTACCTGTACCAGGAGGACCAACAAGCAACACGCCTTTAGGAATGTTTGCACCAATTTGGTGATATTTTTTAGGATGCTTTAAGAAGTCAACAATTTCTTTGAGTTCTTGTTTCGCTTCTTCGTGCCCTGCGACATCCTCAAAGCTTGTTTCGACCTTGTTTTCCCGACCATAAGTTTTTGCCTTTGATTGACCAAATTGCATAACTTGCGATGGTCCACCTTGAGCACGCATAAATATGAACCAAAAGAAGCCAATCAAAATAATGATAGGCAGCATGGAAAATAGAATGCTTAGCCACGGTGAAGGATTACGGAAACGGAAGTCAACACCATTATCTCTAAGGAATTCAGGTAACTTGTCATCGGTGCCGTATGTGGTCTTGAACTTATTAATGTTTGCTTCTTCGCCGTTGACAAGAGGAACTTGCCAAGTATTGCTAAGATCACCCGAAATAGACTCGCCTTCTTGAATGACAACATCTTTGACCTTGTCTTCTTCGACAAGTTCTAGAAATTTAGCGTAGGTGATTTCTTTGCTAGGGGCGCTGGTGTTGAACTGGTTAAATATAAAAATAGCCAGAATAATAAGCATGACCAGAAGCCAAGGGTTAAATGAGCGTTTCATAGCGTTCTCCCATTGCTAACAAACTTATGTCTTAGAAGATGTGGTTTGTTATTTGAAAAGTTGAAAATAGTTTGGATTGATTTATGCATTTTAACGTCAATTATGGGTTGCATGAATTAAAGATGCAACGTTTGTTTAAACACTTTAGCACTTCTTGGTGAGAAGGGGCTGTAATATAAGGGACGATTAGACTGTAGTCCGATAGGCAGTAATGCCTGAAATAGTGGGTTTAGTGGAAGTAAATGAAGGTTTGCTAAAACTTTTGACGAAGACTTTGATCAAAAGTGGCGACGTTATAAGTTCCATAGCTTCTACAAGTTTGTTGGGCGAGAAAAACCTTTTCATATTGAATTTTAAAACTTGAGTCTTCCATTGTCAAGTTTTATATATACCTCCCCTAAGCTTTTTGTGATTAGTAAGATTCTTACAGCTATGAAGCTGAGATAGCTACTTTTACAGACATAACAATATTAGCCTAGTGTTAAATCCTCTATTTAGCATTTTCATGTAATATTGACCTCTGCTGAACGGATTTGTTCTCACTCACCTCCGCTTGCCGATTTGTTTGAGGTGTACCGAGAAGTTCAACAATTCGTGGATTGGCTTATCAATACTGTGGACATTATGAATGCAAAGGCCACTTAATGCCTAAAGGCTTTAAAATAAGGGCTCTTTGAGCGTTTAGGATTGACTTTTCAATTAAATGAACATAAGCAATTTCTACAGATATGAAATTGCTTATGCTAGAAGAAGTCAATTCTAAATTATGCTCTGTTTTTAGACTTGATTGTTAAGGTTATTAAATTGCTAATCCTTAAGGGGCATCTCTTTACACGACTACTGAAATGTAAAAGTCAACAAGCTATTAGTGGATTCCTGACTGATTTAACACCCGTTTACCAACCAGATTAATCATAGAACCAAAAAAGAAAGCCTAGCTGGCTATTTGTAAGCAATCAGCTAGGCATCAATTGTGAAGTTTAAGTAGGTTTCTTTGATGAATTATCGTTTATGGGATGGTTCAAACCACAGCTTAGGCAAATTTATATCCTTTTGGAATCACGACAATGCCTGAATCAGTAACTGTAAAGCCACGTGCTTTATCATCGTCTAGATTTATGCCAATTTGAGTACCTTCTGGAACATGTACATTTTTATCGATAATGGCATTACGAATAGTACAATGACGACCAATTGAGCAGTCACCAAAAATTACAGAGTTTTCTACCAGAGAATGACTTCGGATGTCTACACGTCTACTAACC
>CALHRJ010000103.1 GCA_938038395.1 uncultured Deinococcales bacterium
CCATGGCCAAAGCACATCCTGAAGCATTTAACAATGTTCATGCGTTGGTTGAGGACTATGTTGAGTCCTTAAGCAGTACTTTAGAGCAAAGCTTTGAAAAGGCTGATGCACTCGAAAAACACTGGCTAGGTAGCTCAGAAAGCCATCTTTTTTCTGTACCTGAACTACTCAGAGCAATGCTTAGCAAGACAGCACCTAGTAGCTACGCTTATGCAGACGCTGCACTAGCAGAGTGCGAAAAAGCACTGGAGCGCTACGCTACACCAAGTTTGGCAATGCAAGTCTTGACTTTAAAACTTCGAGAACTATTCGTTTAGCGCTATCGAGATAGTGCCAAATCTAATAATGGCGAATATACCCTTTAATTAGCGATAGACTAAACACATGTCATTTGATCCTATTCGTTTCCTTGAAAATACCATCCGTATTCCTAGCGTCTCAGGCGAGGAACACAAAGTAGCTAGTTACCTCAAACATACTTTAGGTGCCTATTCACATGAAGAATTTGTTGATGACAGTAATAGCTTTGTGGCACGATTTAAAGGTGGAAGCGGTCCAAATATATTATTTTTAGGACATATCGATACTGTTCCAGGCAACATCAAAGTTCGTGTTGAAGATGGCAAACTCTACGGTCGTGGCGTTGTTGATGCCAAAGGCTCAACCTGCACGGCACTTGCAGCCGCTATCGAACTTGTTCAAGAGGGTCACAAACTAAACTTTACAGTGATTGGTGCGAGCGAAGAAGAAGCCCCTACAAGCCGTGGTGCACGCTTTGCACTAGAAAACTATGACAAACCTGATTATCTGATTATTGGTGAACCTAGTAATTGGGATGCTTTGACTTTGGGGTACAAAGGTAGATTAATTCTCAAAGCAACAAGGGAAAAAGAAAACTTCCATAGTGCTGGCGACGATACAACTGCTGCTGAGGATATGCTGCCCCTATGGCATGAGTTAGTTGCTTGGCAAACAGAAGAGAACAAAGACCTAAAAGGAATATTTGACACAATTCAGCTGGCGCTTCAAAATATCAATACTGAAAGTGATGGCATGACACAAAGCTGCAAAGCCATTTTTGGGTTTAGATTACCACCAGCCTATCCACCAGAGCTGGTACTTGAAAAAATTCAGCCTATTTTAGATAAATACGACATTCAGATAGAAGCAACTGGCAAAGAGCAGCCCTACCGTGGTCCAAAAGATACAACACTGACCCGTGCTTTTAGAGTGGCAATTCGTGAACATGGTGGTAAACCTCGTCTTAAAGTTAAAACAGGAACCTCAGACATGAATGTCGTCATGCCCCACTGGGATGTGCCTGTTTTAGCTTATGGCCCTGGCGATTCGGCACTAGACCACACACCAAACGAACACCTCGAGCTAGCTGAATATACCAAAGCAATCGCGGTCTTCAAAACTGCCCTCTTACGCTTACAAAACAGTTAAGCAACCCTATGCAAATGTACGTGCAGTGATAAAAAGTTAAACAATCTTGACATCTAATTTACAAAGGTTTAACACTTTCGCGCCTATAATGACTGTAGAGGAGGTGTTTCCATGACAGAAATTGCCATGAATAACGATCAAAACTTTGAAGGCAATATCAAGCCTTACGATCTTGTTCTACAAGGCGGTGGGGTTCGGGCAATAGCGCTAGTTGGTGCAATCGCAGAGCTTGAAAAACAGGGCTACAGCATGCAGCGAGCCGTGGGAACATCTGCTGGTGCGATTGTTGGTGCGCTCTATGCTGCTGGTTATACAGGTAACGAACTTTATGATGTTGTCAAAGACTTCAACTTCTCTAAATTGCGAGACAAAGATTGGGTTGACCGCTTACCTTACGTAGGGCGTGCTTTGAGTATTTTGTGGACCAAAGGTATCTACGAAGGTGACGAACTCTTTAACTGGCTTAAATCACTATTTGATGCCAAAGGTATATCAACCTTTGGTGATTTGAGAAATCATAACTTTACAGATAAAGACGGGGTGGTTTCTCGCTATAAAATGCAAGTGATTGTTTCAGACATCACTGAAAGGCAGCTTTTGGTTCTACCAAGAGATGCTAAAAAGATTGGTATGGAACCAGACCAACTAAGTGTTGCGCTTGCTATACGGATGAGCTCGAGCATCCCCATATTCTTTGAACCAGTCCATTTCAAGAATCCTGTGACCAACAAAGTACATGTTTTAGTCGATGGTGCAATTTTGTCAAACTTCCCTATTTGGTTCTTTGATACCAAAAGACCTCGCTGGCCTACCTTTGGGTTGACCTTGATTGATAGTGATCCCGTAGAAACCACTGAAGTACATGTCAAGAAAACACTTCGAGAAGAAGAAGTGCTTAAAAGACGTTATGGCATAGTTGGTTATTTAACTGATTTGGTACAAACCATGCTACTCGCACACGATAGGCATTATTTAGAGCGTTCAAACCGTTCTCGTATGATTCCAATTCCAGCTTTAGGCATAAGCCTCACTAATTTTGATTTACCTGATGATTGTATCGAAGCCCTATTTGAATCAGGACAAGGTGCTGCGCAAGGCTTTTTAGAAAAGTGGCATTTTGACGATTACGTTCGAGAGTTCCGGGCTGACGACACAGATCCTGAAATCAAGGCTTTAGAAAAGAAAAATGCACTTGCTGATAGCCTCTTTGGTCAAGACAACCTTATCCTAAATAATTGAATCGCTAGCTACAAATTTAAGAATTCACCATTCTGGACTTTATAGGCTTTTGTATATTGTGGTGGCGCTTCGGTACCTGTAACGATTGCTTGTGGTGTATCGGCAGCAAGTTGCAGCAAATACTCTCGTCTGCTCATATCAAGCTCTGCGCTAAAATCATCAATTAACAAAATAGGCGCTTCGCCATGCTTTTTTAAAAGAAGTTGGTACTCAGCCACTCTTAGCGCCAGCGACGCAGTTCTTGCTTCGCCTCTTGAACCATAGGCTTGTGCACTATAGCCACCTAAGTTGATGATTAAGTCGTCTCGGTGTGGACCGACTAAGGTTGTGCCTCTGGCACGTTCTTCGAAGCGTTTTTCTTCCAGTAGAGCAGTTAGGTCAATTTTATCTTTACCGCTTGAGAGGGTGAGCTCGAGCTCTTTTCCTGTACCCACATCTTGCCCAGAAATGTCGCTATAGCTCTGCTTCGCAATATCAGCAATTCGCCCCAACGCGCGTTGGCGCAACTCCATAATCTCTTCACCAACTACAACGAATTTTTCAGTCCAGATTGCCAAACTAGCATCTTGTGGATTATGACGTAATATAGCATTGCGTTGTTCTAAAGTTCTGGCGTATTCCCGTAACAACATGCCATAGCGCAAAGACACCTTTGTCATAAGATTATCCAAATAACTTCTGCGCCTACTTGGTGAACCATGAATCAGGTCAGCATCTTCTGGACAAATCAACACAGCAGCAGCAACCTTAGAAAGCTCATTACTCCGCACCATTTGACCATCAACCCGAATCAACTTTTTCCCAGGACCAAGACCAATATCAATCTTACTTGTGCCATCTAGTCGTTCAATCTGGGCGCTGACAAAAGCTTCAGTTTCAGCAATAGTTATGGCTTCGCCAATTTTATTGGCTTGTAACTGCCCTGTGGTTGCAAGGTAGATAGCTTCTAGTAAATTGCTCTTCCCTGCTGCGTTATCACCAACTACAGCATGAATGCCTTCGCTAAAGTTTAGCTTTGAGCTTTTCATGTTCCGAAAATTAAGTTGGGCAAGACTTAGGATAAGCACAGCTATAAAGTATACCTCATGTTAAACTGACTGAACAAAGCCATAAAGAGTTTCAATCAGTCAACGTTGAGGAGTTAAGCTATGTCGGGTAAACTGTCGGGTCAACTGGTCGGTCAC
>CALHRJ010000104.1 GCA_938038395.1 uncultured Deinococcales bacterium
GAAAAGGTGTTGCAGGCTTTGAAAATGCTCTAAGGCTTGTTGCTTTTCGCCTTGAAAACTAAGGAATCGTAAGAGCTGGCGGTGTGCATCTTCTCGGTAGGGCTCGAGCCTTAACTGCTGCCTACAATAATTCTCTGCAA
Source organism: uncultured Deinococcales bacterium (assembly GCA_938038395.1). Taxonomy (GTDB): domain Bacteria; phylum Deinococcota; class Deinococci; order Deinococcales; family Trueperaceae; genus CALGZD01. The sequence continues at coordinate 141 of CALHRJ010000104.1, forward strand.
TGGCGAACTCTTTGATTCCTTCATAATACTCTGTTAAGTAGTCAAAACTTTTAACGGCTATAAGCCTGTATTCTTCACGCCTAACTTGTAACCATTCTTCAAATCTATAGGCATTTTCAACACGCAGCCCTTGTAAGAGTTCATTGCTATTCAACGCAGCCGCTTTAGCGATACGTATATGACAGTGATTGCATACAACTAGGCCAAACTCTTTACTAACAGCCTCTAGTTGAGGAGAAACACTATCTAAAAACCATTCTGCTAAGTTAAGTTCTTTTGAAGCAGCACAATCGCAATCATGGCAAGCAAGCAGCAAAATTTCGAAGCTAAGAACATCTATCTCAAATTTATTGCTTGGATTAAGTCCAATACTTTGCCTATCACTAAGAAAGTAAGAATCTGTACCTTGCCCTACTTTCTTAGTTTGTCCTAATTCCTTAGTAAGGCGGCTAAGTGTAACGCTTAAATTACTACGGCCCTTTTCAAACGGTAGGTCTGGCCAAAAAAGTTCTGCCAATGAATCACGACTATGTTGCTTTCGTTCAAGCAATAAGTAACTCATAAGCGCCATAGTTCTGCGTTTATTATTTCCAAAAGAACCATCTGTAGGGTGATGAACTTGCAAGGTACCAAAAAACTGGAATTTTAGATTCATCTGCTATTCACTTACCTACTCTTACTAGGAAAATATTTCTAAGCCATACATTATTAAAAGTTCAACTTGGAACCCTACCAAGCGCAATTAATAATAGATTGTCATAGATGCATTTAGTGAAGATATCAAATCTAAAATTATTTGTCAGACGTTAAAACTTGACGTCCATTTAGTAATCGTACTCTATTAGAAGGTTTGAAAACTTAATCACTTCTCAATGAAGCTAAGGGTACATCCGCAAAACGGAAGTTGTTAGAGGCAAGCGTGTTTTTAAGCAAAACGCAAAAACCACCAAGGTGCAACCACATAAATATTTGTTGGATAGGTGAAGGTTAGCTTCAGATACCCATCTACGGTAGCACCTTGAAGCTAATAGAAACTTTCTACCTACGCCCAAATCAACATGGTAATCTTCTAACAGAGAAGAAGGGTGAGTTCCGTTAAAGATTGAATGATTAGTCCTAATCGTTAGATTAGTCCATCCAATACGAACTCACCTTGGAAGTTTTTTAAAAAGCAAAAAACTTGTAGTTATGCTGGTCCCAATTTCAACCTGGGATAGGGCGCACCTGAGAAGAAGGAATTACGTAACTAACTGTGTCAAAAAATCATAACAACGATAACCTGCCTCCAGCACCCACATGGCAACTCAATCCTCCAGCACCTATAGCGGAGATAAAAAAGATGTGTGAAACTATGCATCTTTCACCTATTGTTGCAAACATGCTCTGGAACCGTGGCTTTCAAGAAAATGTTCCTGAGGCACTCAGTCCAGCTTTAACCTTGACACAAATACCAACCTTAGCGGAAGCAGCCGAAAAAATCGCAGCGGCCATTAAGGCAAAAAAAAGAATTTTGGTACATGGCGATTATGACGCTGATGGTATTACGGCTAGCGCAGTCTTATTACTTGGCTTTCGTGCGCTTGGCGCAAATATAGAAGCCTTTATACCCAACCGCATTACGGATGGCTATGGCATCCACCCAGATAGAGTGCCTGAACATGCAGCAAGGGCTGACCTCTTTATAACTGTGGATTGTGGTATTACTAATCTGCCTGAGATTACTGCACTACAAGAAGCTGGTGTTGATGTCATCGTGAGTGACCATCACCATCCAGGGCAAGAGCTTCCGAACTGTTTAATCGTTCACCCAACCATCTCCCCTACAGGTGGACAAGGATTACCAGAACTCACAGGTTCAGGGGTTGCTTATCATATGCTTTGGGCACTGCATAACCACTTAGGCCTAGAACCACCGCTTGAATACAGCGACATTGCAACCATTGGCATCATTGCAGATGTTGCGCCCCTCCTTGGTGAAAATCGGGCACTTATTTTAGAGGGTCTTAAGCACATGCAAAATTCTGCTTGGCAGGGCATCCGTGCATCGCTTAAGCAAACACGTCTTACAAAACCTACTGCGCGTGATGTTGCTTTTGTAATTGCACCTCGTTTAAACGCAGCAGGTCGATTAGGTGAAGCAGATAAAGGTTTAGAACTTTTGACCACATCGTCTGAGCGTAGAGCGATGGAGCTGGCAGCTTACCTAGATGCTCGTAATGTCAAAAGACGTGAAATTCAAGATGTGATGTTTGAAGAAGCAATGGGCTATCTTGACCCATCCGCACCCGCAATTGTTATCGCAGATACCGATAAGGGTTTTGACTGGAATCCCGGCATTATGGGCATTGTTGCCAGTAAAGTTTTAGAACGTTTTTATAAGCCTGTCTATATCATTGCAAAAGGTAAGGGTTCCATTCGGTCTACCCCAGGAATATCTGCAGTAGACTCGCTAGATTTTAGTAAAGATCTGCTCAAACGATATGGTGGGCACTCTCAAGCTGCTGGCTTTGCAATTGATGAAGCGAATACAGTCGCGTTTAGAGAACGCATTTGTGAATTTGTAGCTAAGTTTCCGCGTCCACAACCTAGTGTGGAACTAGATGCTGTTATTTCTAGTGATCAAGTAGATAAAGATTTGTTAACGGCTGTTGATAAGCTCGAGCCCTACGGGCAAGGTCATCGCCCTCCTCTCTTTGCACTTAGCGACCAGTTAGACTACATACGTGCCGTTGGCAAGCAAGCTAATCATTTGCAGTTGCGAATTGGTGGCATTAAAGGTGTCTGTTGGAATCAAGGTCATGAACTAGGCAATTATCTGGTTGGTAGTCAGGTCAATGCAGCCGTATCGCTAAAAGAAAATGAGTGGAAAGGCAAAAAGAGTTTAGAGTTTGTTGCCGAATCACTCAGAAATCTTGAAAGCTTTGACTTTGCTTTGACTAAGCAAAAGAATACATCAGAGCACTCTATTGCTATTGTTCAAGATACTCCTGAAACTGAAGTGCCAACCTATCCTGCATCAGAAGATACGCTTGCTTGGGATCCAAGTGAGCCTGTACCAGAGGAATTATTCCTTAAAGCTATTCCTTTGAATAGTTCTGATACTTTGCAATTACTAAAACCTTTTGAAAGCTTGTTTAGGAAAGATAGTGAGTTACAAGAACTCTATATCAAACTATCTCCTGCGCATTTAGCAGACCTAGAAACACACTGCCTTAGCTTTCCTAGTGTGCAAGATTTGCGTTTGGCGTATGTCTGTTATCAAAAAGGTAGTACGCTACCCTTTGACAGAGCAAAAGCTACCTTGGCTACGACTGCTTTGCAGGAGCTCGAGCTGATCGATGAAAAAGGAAGAGCCTACAGTGGACAAAAACGTGACCCTTATAGCTCATCCACACTACTCCACGGTTTAATTGAACAATATAAATTACGTAGTATCATCAATGCCTATAACTATCTTTCAGAAGACGCCTTTTCGGTAACACTTAACAACCTATTTGCAAATAACACAAAATAAATTGATGCATTCCCCCCTTTTAACTAGATGATAATGAGTAGGCTATTAACTGCTCACCCATAGTTTAATCACCATATTGCAGCTTAAACGCTGCAATATAAATGCTATATGGGGCTTGATGTCATCCAAACATCAACTAAGTATTTTTCAAATATTTAATTGCTTAACTTAGTAAGCAAAAGGCTAAGCAATAAAAAATTCAAAGCTATTAGGGTGGGGACTCTATGCAACATAGAAATTCAACTAAACAATCGGGCATTGCCATTTTAAGTTCGTTAATATTTCTAGCTATTGTAGTCGTAATGCTTGGCATTGGTACCGTAGTTGGTCTTTCAAACTTTAGATTGTCAAAAGATAACAAAGCTACGATTCAAGCACAACATGCTGCAGATGCTGCTATTGAAAGAGCAATTTTTGAATTCTGGCATGTACCAAATTATTTGGCTGAAAATCAGAGCTTGGTACCTACAGGTTCTAAACTATCAATCGCAACATATAAACGTATTCTAAGTAATGAAATTAATGTTGGTCAGTCTATGACCCATATTTATCCAGGTCCTAATGAAAGCACCTATGGAGATTCAGTATTGATTAGTGGACAATTAGATAATGGCTCGAGCTACGAAGCAGTTGTGCAAAGAAAAGACGTTGGCAATCGTGTTTTATTCAACGTTGTTTCAAAAGGAATGATGGACTCAGCAGAGCGTTATGTTACACAAACGCTATCTTTTGGTTCTGAAAATCCATGGGACTTCGCCATTCTTACCGATAACATTGAGTGTATCTTTTGTCATTTAGAAGTATATTCTATGGAAGCTGGCTACAAACCTGATGGAACTCTAAGAAATTTCTTTACAGATTCTCTGACAGATATTAATGGTTTTGAACGCGTTCGAGTTGGCAGTATTTCAAACCTTGAATTAAGTGGTAGCAAACACCAAGAAGCTGATTCCTATATTTTAGGTTCAGTCTATGCTCGTGAAACAAGCAATTTCGTGAGTGGCAAGTCCGAAATCTATACTGTTGGTTTACAGCCTGATATGCCAATTATTGAAACTGGTTACGATTTTGCATCGAGCTTCAAACGCTTAGATGAATGGGACCGTACAGCACCGCTTAACACTCAAGATTGTGCTGATGAAGACTGCGTAGCCTTTGGTAAACTCTATACACATTATCCAACAGAAGATATTGCCCAACCTGATGGTTTGCTACAGTCAGCATTTCCTCTGCCAGTTACAGATGACGATACAAATAGAATTATTGATAATACTGAATGGGATAACGCTGTTGCAGGTGGAGGCACTATATCAGTTAGACAAAAAGGAACTGTCAACAACATTCTAACAACTACAAATACTGCAGGTATCATTGTTATCGATAAAGGTCGACAGCTTGGAGATGTAACTTTATCTGACAGTAGCTTTGCTAGTTCAAACGCCAAATCAAGTTTAGGTGGACAGCATCTTATCTTAAGAGGTGTTGCAGATAATCCTATTTTCTTAGATGGTAAAATATATGTAAATGGCGATGTAGTCATTAGTGGTCGTGTCGCAGGTGATGGTATGATTATCGCTAGAGGCAATGTATACATTGTTGGTGACATTGTTTATGATTGTGGTCGTTCAGATTGTGACTATTCAAAACCTGATTCACTGCCACGCTTTGCGTTAGCTGCAATTGGTAACATTACTTCTGGTATCTACAGTTCACCAAGCCATAGCGGCTCATATGACCCAACCCTTTCTCCTAAAACACTTTCAGAAACTGTAAGCTATAACGAGTCAGCTGATCCTCCTACAGTACGCTTCGTGGCTCAAGATTACGGAATGATTACAAGACCGACAGGTGGCAGAGACAACAACAACGGTTTGTCACTTGCTGGATCACAGTTGTTTACCTTTAACCATTCTGAGTATAAAAAAGCTTCCAATGATTCAACTTATGTTCCTAGATTTTATATTTATAGGCAAGGAGAACATGATTGGTTACAAAGCTGCCACAGTTGTTGGACCCACCAAGATGGACCAGAACTTATGCGTGGAAACTTAGCAACCCGAGGCCTAGATGGGGAGATTCTTCAGTACGATGGTGCTAACGTTTCACAAGATACAGCTGGGACAACTAGTGGCACAACCCATGAAAACATACTAAACCGAGCTGTCTATATCTCTTTATCACCTGAAGACCACTGGACACTCGGTGGCTATACGATTAAAGAAGCAGATTTTGATGACCAATTTCCAAGTGCTGGAGGATGTAACCGAGCAAAAGTAGATAAGTATATTAAAGAAGAGCTCTTTAACTTAAAACTAAACAATTCTGGTGAACAAGAACTAGGCACTCATCGTGTAGATGACCTAACTTCTCCAGATACTTGTTATGACATAGCGGTTGCAAGAGAGCGCCTACGTGCCATGAACGCAGAGCTTGTGCTACGTAACATGTGGAAAACCTATGTAGAAGATGCTGGTGCAAGAACAGATATGATCAGCGTCAACGACGGAAACTCTTTTAGATTTGATGGGATTATTTATACAGGAAACGCATTCTTCTTTTTATCTCCTGCAACATCAGTCACTCAAGGCGAAGCACTTGTTAACGGTTCATTTATTGCTGCTGATATGGGTGTGTTAGTAGGTGGTACAAGCACGATAAGACACAATTCACTCATGCACAGCAACCCTTCTGAGCAAAACGCGCGTGGCTTAAGGATTCACTACGATCGTCGTGCTATTGGTCTTATTTCTGATACCGGTGAAGGTGTTGGTCTGGCAAGATCTAGCTTTGAAGTCATGAATGTCAATGATGCTAAACAATACTTTGGAGGTCCTTAATGCTTAAAGCAAAGAAACAGGGCTTTAGTTTAATGGAAGTAATGGTTGCGCTGCTACTGATTAGCATGACAATGCTCATGTTCGGCTATTTTGCAAAAAGCCTAAAAATAACCAGCAGCTCACGTCAAGAAACTCAAGCAGTTACCAGCTTACGAAGCTCTATGGAAAAGCTGAGGGGTAGTTGGGGAACGGTTGACGGTTATAACTATGCTGCATTACCGCTTACTATAAAGGCACCTCAAGGCTATACAAAATTAACAGCAACAGTTACGCCACTTTCAGTTGGATCACTTAGCTTTAGCTGCGAGTATACTTTTGATGAAACTAACAAAAAATTTATAGACCAATGCGACGCTCCAGAAACAGCAGATTTAGACAGTTTAATTCGCAGTATTAATTTCACGCTTGAAAGCGAACAAAAAGAACCTCTGAAATTAAGTATGCAAATTGCAAGACCCGTCAACTAACCCTGATTACTCTCATTATTATCACTATCGACAATCTAAGGATCAAAGAATGCAGCATTATAAATTATCCACAAATCGTGCTTATCCAGTAGCAAAGGCTCGAGCTGGCTTCAGTCTTATTGAGTTACTGGTTGTTATGGCGATTGCTGGAATAATATTTTCTATAGTAACCATCGCATGGAAGAATTATTATCAAAAACTTCAATTTAGCAACTCTGTCCAAATTTTTGTACAAGAACTTTACAGAACCAGAAGTGATTCAAGACGTAGCTCTGACAACGTAACCTTGACTTGGGATGCAGCAACAAAGACACTTCAAACAACCAATAGCTCAAGTGAGTTACTTAGGACAAAATCATTACCCCTTAAACAATTAGACATCACCACTGGTTCAGGAGCAATTACCTATACCGCACCTTTCGGGCGTGTTGTAACCAACACAGATCAATACATCCGTTTAGATGATGGCAATGGAAACATTCGAGACATTCTTATCATCGGTGTAACCGGGAAAATTTACCAAAGAAAGTTATAACTTGGGAATTCATAAGAAAATATGAAAAACACACACAAAGCAAACACCCTTTTCGGACTTTCACTCGTTGAAATTCTTATTGCACTGGCTATTAGCACTTTTCTATTTACGATTATTGCTAGAGCTACACGGACAGGTGGTTCAAGTTTAGCCACAATAACTTCTTCAAATGAACTACTTGAAGATACCCGTAATGCAGGAGAAATCATTCTCGATAGTCTACAAAACTCAGTCTATGTGTATCCGCCTATGACGGAGCTCGAGCTGAATGATTCAGCAACGTATTTCAATACAAATCCAGATAGCAACGATAACATATGGACAATCGGCCAAGATCCAATTATTGCCATGATTGTTGCACCACGTGTCAATCAATTAGATTGTCCCACAAACCCAGATGCCTGTTTAAACTTTGTAGCTTACTACACTGTTAAACGTTCAGTCGTTACATCTGCAAATGGCTTGACCTATGCCGGTTTTCCATTAACCGAAAACACTGCTAATCCAGATGCACTCATGCTCTTCGAATATAGAAAAGTTCTGGATACAGACACATTAACAAACACAGCACCACCACCTGTAGAATCCAACGACCTATCCTATGCAGGAAAACTTAGCGATGTAACAGCAAGACTTGTTGCAGACTACCTAGATCCTAGCGAGGGTTTTGTTATTGAGGCAGGTGAATGCAACATAGTAAGTGGTCTTTCTAGAAGTGCATCTGCATGTCCAACAACTGCAGGAAGTATAAATTATAAAAACAGTCTTATGAATGGAAACTTTGCTCTTAATACTTTATATATAAAAGGTAAAAAGACATACACTACACCTGAATTAATTTTTGAGTTTAGTCCTAGAAATCTATATTGAGGCGACTCCTAGCAAAACGAAGCATGGATATCATAATGCCAAGCTTAACAATAACTTAGGACCCAGCTATCTATCGGTTCTTTTGACGATATATTTGACGCCACGATAACGACATTTATCTTTCAGTTTAATTGGCATTTGCATGAATAATGTCCACAGTATTGATAAATAATTATTACCTCAAGTTGATGTTGCTAGGCCTTTACTGGTAAATGTCTAAGCTCTATAGCTGCGGAAATCTTTTTTGTAATTGCTGAATATAATAAAGCAACTACCTATGCAAGTTTTATAGCTAATTGAATTTCGTAAACCAGTTCATAAAAAGACCTTGAGTGATTTTCACACTCAAGGTCTTTCTTTGTTAAATTGAAGAACCAAAAACACACACCATTTGGTTGTGTAATTGTACTTATTTTACCAAGATATAAACTTGTTCCATCATATCAGCAGGCTGCCAAAAGCCCACAAAAACTTCATCTGGGGTTGAGCCTTCTTGAAGCACAGCCCAATAATCTTGTAGTTTGAAAACATTGTACAGTTCAGGCATTGCACCAAATTCGGCCATGATAACATCTTTGATATTTGCACCAGGCTTTGAGCTGCGTAAACTAACACCCAACTCTGCCGAATAATCAACAGGACTCTCTGGACGCAACAAATTACTTGCATTATTTGGATCAATACGTTGAAGATTATCAAGCACATCAAGACCTGACTTCGCTAATCCAAAAATACTATGCATATAGTCTAATGGCGTTGTGTTACCGAAGGTAATAAAAAACTGTGAACCATTTGAGTTTGGTCCAGTGTTAGCCATTGACACTACACCTTTTTGATTATGCGTCAATAAGGAATTAAATTCATCATTGAAAAGATATCCAGGATTTCCTCTACCTGTACCAGTTGGATCACCAGTCTGCGCCATAAAGCCTTCTAAAACTCTATGAAAAGGTACATCTTCGTAGTATCTATTAAGACTCAGAAAAACGAAGTTATTAACAGTTCTTGGTGCTTCTCGTTCAAATAAGTCAATATAAATATTCCCTTTTGAGGTTTTAATCAGCGCCCAATAATCTCTTCCAGGCTGTAACACCCAATCAGCTTTAGCAAACTCACGAACAGGCTCATCTACTAAAAATTCAACAACAGTCATATCACCAGATTGTGCATATGATTGAGCTATACTAAATAATAAAAAAAAACTTGTAATACAAAGTGCAATCTTTTTCATTTACTTCCCCTATTGCATAATTTAATTCATGGATTTCCCCAGTTGAATTAAGACATTTTTTTATATAAAAAAATTATTTTAAAAACATGAGATTTTAGCAAAGACTATGAGAACTAAGCCTAGTTCCAAATAATGTCAAAAAAGTAACTGTGCTTTGATACAAAGATTTCTTATTAAATATTTCGATATCACAAACTTGGCTGTAATCTTTTATATATTCATCTTCAAATCTAATCAAAACCCAATCAAGTGCAGTCTACCCTTAAGATGTGAAGTGATTTTGGGTTTTAAATGTGTTTTCCTAGATGTATGTACTTCACCGTATCCACATACTAAGGATTAGCAATTTAATAACCTTAACAGTCAAGTCTAAAAACAGAGCATAATTTAAAATTGACTTCTTCTAACATAGGCAATTTCAAATCTGTAGAAATTGCCTATGTTCATTTAATTTAAAAGTCAATCCTAAAGCATTACATAAGCAAAATATTTTACTAACCGAAGCCATCCTCACTCAAGATATTAGTCTATCTTAAAGGTTACGAAGTTTATGGCGAACTATTTTACCTGTGGCAGTCATAGGTAAAGCCTCAACAAACTCAATCTCTCTGGGGTATTCATGAGCTGCAAGTTGCGTTTTTACATGCTGCTGAATATCTTCTTTAAGCCTCTGAGTAGCATCAAAACTATTTTCTAAAACTGCTGTGTCATTTAAAATAACTGTGTCATCTAAAACAACTGTGTCATCTAAAACAACAAAAGCTTTTACAATTTCCGTTCGCAGCGCATCTGGTACGCCAATAACCGCAGCCATAAGAACACTAGGATGCCCAAGCAAACAATCTTCAATTTCTCCTGGTCCAATTCGGTAACCACTTGAAGTAATAACATCATCGTCTCTGCTTATAAAGCGTATATAGCCTTCAGCATCCATTTCTCCGACATCACCTGTTATGAACCAATCTCCTAAAAACTTCTTTTCAGTAGCTTCAGGATTATTCCAGTAACCCAAAAACATGACTGGGTTTGCTAGTTTTATCGGTCTGGTTGGTCTAATCGCAATATGTCCAAACTGTCCATAGGGCAAGACTGCGCCATCATCATCAATAATAGCCAATTCTTGTCCGACAACAGCTTTACCCATCCACCCAGCTTTCGTTTTCATGATGGCGTTACAAGAGCTAACAACCATATTGAATTCTGTTTGTCCGTAGAATTCATTAATCTGGATACCTAGTGCTTCTTCAGACCAAGTTAAAAGTTCTGTACCAACACTTTCGCCTGCACTGGCAATAGAGCGAAGCTTCAATTTATATTGTTCTCTGGGATTATTCACTAAACGCATAAGCTTAAGTGCTGTTGGGGGTAAAAAAGCATTTCGAACCTCAAAACGCTCCATAAGGCTAAAAGCTGCTTCAGCGCTGAACTTTTTAAACCTATGGCTTACAACTGCAACACCATTTTGCCAAGCTGGCATCAGTACATCAAACAGTCCACCTATCCAGGCCCAATCTGCAGGTGTCCAAAATAAATCACCTTTTTGAATAAAGTTATGCGACATCTCAACACCTGGTAAATGTCCTAGTAGTGCCTGATGTGCATGTAAAGCGCCTTTTGGTGGACCTGTTGTTCCAGACGTATAAATAAGGAAAGCTGGATCAGTTGCTTTTGTACTTACAACAGCGAATTCATAAGATTGATTTTGAAGTTCTCTATGAAAATCTACTACTCTAAAATACCTATCTGAGATAAGATTTTTTTGTGGTAAACTTTGAATACAAAATACTGTTTCCAAATCAGTTAGTTTATCTGCAATACTCACTAACTTTTTAAGACCTTCATTATTAGTAATAACGGTCTTAATACCTGCATTTGCAAATCGGTATTCTAGAGCTTCCACACCAAATAATGTAAAGAGCGGTATGCTAATTGCACCTAACTTATAAGCTGCAATATGGGCGTAAGCTGTTTCTGGTGCTTGTGGCAATAAAACTGCTACTCGGTCTCCAATACCTACACCATAATCACTGTATAAGTTTGCTGTCTGATTTGAAAGCTTTTGTATATCTAAAAAGTTAAAGTAATTTGGGTTTTGATTTTCGTCTACATGAATTAGGGCTAGGCGTTCTGGTTCTAAAGCTGCCCACTTGTCGCAAACATCTACCCCTATGTTATAGAACTCAGGAATTTCCCAGCGAAAGTTCTTAAGCAGTTTTTCATAACTATCTGTTTGAATGAGCATAATTCATTCCAATATACCGCAACACTAGCCTTAAGCTACAAGGAAGTTGAAAACAAAGCTAAGTAAATACATAGCAACATAAATTTCTAAATACACCCTTATACGATAAAATATCGTTGATACTACAACTAGCCTGAAGGTTCAGATACGCATCTATAGTCTGCAACTCAACTAGGTATGCAAGTATCGCTAAATTCTGACCTGAATTAAGGTATTAAGCAGAATTGGTGTTAACAGGTTCATCGAATACCCACCTAAATCTCAAAACTTTCATAGTTTCTTGACCAGATGCTAAAACCAGTATAGCGAATTCACTCAAAACAAAACATAGATTCTTATTGTTGTTACAGTGTAAGCCTACTGTGCTATACATAGCGCTAAAACATATATAAAGTATTTCAGACTCAAATACAAAATCTCAAATACAAAATTAAAGTACAATTTCTTTAGCAGTACAGTCTGATACGATTTCTAGTAAATCAAAAAACTACCAAGAACTATTACTAAAACACACTATTTATAAGGGGCTTCATGCGGGGATTTGCTTCACGTATTCAAAACTATTTAAGTATCAAAAAAATGATTATGTTGGGTTTATCCATCATGACATTACTGGTATGCATTGTCGGTACTTTGGGTACACTAGGGCAATACTCTGTACGCAGAAATGCAGAGAAAATGCTCAGTCAAGACATGCCTGCGCTCGAGCACCTAAACAATACTCTGTCACTGGGTTTAAGCATGAAAGATCATGCCAAAGAAGTCACTTTAGAGGACACAGGCTTAACTACGCCTGCGGGTGAAAATAGTGTAGCTATAACAAGATTAAACACCCTAAAAAATGAGCGTATCGAAGAGGTAAATGGTACTTATACAGAACTTTTAAGCTCACTTACTAACTTTGTAAATGCAACAACACAATACACTCAAACTGAGCAACTAGCGACTAAAGTTAAAAATACTGCGACTGCTCTATTCATAACCTCAAAAAATGCGATTCAAACTCCTAGTGAAACCACACATACACAACTCGCAATCGATGAAAAATCCTTTTCACAAACTTTGGGTGAGCTTAGTTCATTTTCATCTACGTTACTTGCTGACAAAGCACAGAAAAACATAGGAACAGCCAATACTGTTGCTATAGCTATTCTAGCTAGCACACTCCTTTCAGCATTGCTATGTTGGCTTATAACAACCCTGCTTTGGCGAAATATTTTCAGTAAAGTCACTAGGCTACAAGAAGCTGCTAGGCTTATCGAAGATGGCGCAGTACTTTCTGCAAAAGATGAACCACTCGCCAGTGTATTGACTTCAAACAATGAGTTTGCAGTATTAGCTAAATCACTGATAAAAAGCTCCAAAAACGTTAAAGAAACCACTGAAGATTCTAAAAATACTATCTTGTTTGATACGGCAACAAGTCTGCCCAATAAATTAGCACTCAACAAACGTTTAGGTGCAGCAGTTTTAAAACCAAAACACAATTTTGCACTAATGCTACTTAGCTGTGATCGTATAGATAAAGTTAAAGACAGCTATGGCACTTTGGTAAGAGATAGATTATGCCAAGAAATTGCTGTGAGAATCTCAAAAAATGTCAAAAATAAAGATTATGTTGTACACCTTAATCAAGACGAATATGCAGTGCTGCTCGAGCCCATTCACTCACAAGAAGAAGTTTTAGACGTAGCAAAGCGGCTCATGAATTCTATTGCATTACCTTTTGACATAGATGATCACATCATTGATGTATCTGGACATTTGGGGATTGTCTTTGCTGACCACAGCTACACGACTATTGACGCTGTTATGGCTGACGCAGAAATGGCCATGCAAAAGGCTAAAGAAGCTGGACCAGGTCGCTGGAAAGTCTTCAAAACTTCAATCAAAAATGATCATGAACTTCGTATGCAACTGGTTCAAGACCTTCGACATGCTATCGACAATGATGGTTTAGAGCTCTACTATCAAAGCATTATTGATTTGAATAAACGCACCATAGACGGCTTTGAGGCACTTGTACGCTGGAAACATCCTGAACGTGGAGAAATTTTTCCTGATACCTTCATTCCAATAGCTGAAGAGAACGACCTCATTTATGACCTAGATTTATATGTTTTGAAAAAAGCATCAGAGCAAATTAAAACTTGGAACATACAATTTGGCAACGATCACAAAGTTAACATCAACATGTCTAGTCAAAGTTTAGTCCATAGTCAATTACTCAAAGATTTTGACACCTTAGTTGAAGCTTATAATCTAAACCCCTCCTTTTTAAGCTTAGATATCAACGAGAACTTCCTTGTTGAAAACACAAAACACTCAAGAAGTGTCTTACAAAAGCTTCGTAGTATGGGTGTGAGTATTATTCTTGATGACTTTGGTACAGGGTATTCCGCAATCAGTAATTTACAAAATTCACAAGTTGACGAAGTTAAGATTGATCGCAGTTTTATCCAAGATATTCACAACAAAGAAGACCGTTTAAATGTTGTTCGAACCATTGTCACCTTGGCACAAAACATGAAATTACAAGTAACAGCAGAAGGTGTGGAATCAAAAGCCCAGCTCTATTTGCTAGAGGAATTAGGCTGTAATCATGCTCAAGGTTATCTTTTCACTAAACCAAAAAACATTCATGATATTGAAAAGATGCTTGAGAAACAACGTGTGCGCAGAGCAAAAGTAGCTTCCGATAGTAGTCAGAAAACCAGTGAAACCCGTTCTCAAAGCAAACCTCATCAAGTACCACCAATGAGTGATGTCAATCAAAGAAAAGCTAATAAACTTTCAACAGCAAAAGAAGCAAATCGAAGTAAAAAACCTGTATCTAACAAAGATGTAACCCAACAAAAACGTAAACGACCAAGCACAGATACAGTTATTGAAGAAGTTGAAATTAAGCATCCTGTAAATCACACAATGATTCCAGAAATGGCTACAGGTGCACCAAAAAACTTACTTTTAGCAAATTCAAATCTACGAGATACTGTTTACGACGAACAACCTTTATAGATCGATTCATTGTCATAATCTAGTTTTTTTATAAGCGCTCGAAAGACCCCCATCCTTTAGACAAAGAATGGGGGTTGAAACTATTATTTGTTCGTTTTTTTGATTATCCGACCTACGGCAGGATGAATTATCAAGCTCTAATTACAACCAAGATTTTTCAATTGCATCTACTGCAAAATAACTAATAATAAGGTCAGCACCTGCACGGCGCATAGCCAGTAAGCTTTCTCGCACAGCAGCAGCTTCATCTAAAACACCAGCTGCGACAGCAGCCTTAATCATGGCGTATTC
>CALHRJ010000105.1 GCA_938038395.1 uncultured Deinococcales bacterium
CGGATATGTTTTTGTACCTCAGCTTTTTGCAAATAACCAGTAAAGGTCATGTGTTTGTGGAATTGCTCCTTAACTAAACTTTTAAGGTATTCACGACCTGTGGGGAAACCTTCTACTGGGATATGGTCAGCACCTACAAAACAGAACTGAGTATCTGGATGTTTTTGTAATACGCTTTCCATGCTCCTGCAAAGCACATCAACCCCCTTCCACTTTGAGATTCGACCAATGAATAAAACTAACTGCCCAGCCTCTTGATGAGGTTTTGCTGCTTTATCTTGATTCTGACTATCCTCGACAACTTGGAAGTTTGGAGGATTCGGAATAATCTTGATTGTTCGATTTCCTAAGCTTAGTTCTTCTCT
Source organism: uncultured Deinococcales bacterium (assembly GCA_938038395.1). Lineage (GTDB taxonomy): Bacteria > Deinococcota > Deinococci > Deinococcales > Trueperaceae > CALGZD01. The sequence continues at coordinate 366 of CALHRJ010000105.1, forward strand.
AAAAACTTCTGCTGACCGCCCACTAGGCGCACTTAGGTGACTTGCTTTGTTAATATGTTGTTTTTCAAGCCAAGCCATTAGTTGTCGCATAGGCTCTGGTGCATGTGCTTCAATTTTTTCAGCAAAAGCAAATGGTGTATGCAGTCTAACGATGAATGGAATCTTTTTATGATGCCTACGAGGATAAAAAATACCATCTGCCATAAATTCAGCAGCTTCAATTAAGTCTAGACCCTTAGTTTTAATAAGCTTTTGCAAGGTTCTTGATATTTTATGCCTATAGCGCAATTCACCAATAACACTTGAAGAAACTAAAGCCAAAACTTTTTTTAGCTCGAATTCTTCAGGGATGTCTGGACGCAAAGGTGTTAGACGGTGGACGGTTACACCATTTTCATTTGTAACACTGTCAATGGGTAAAACTCCATTTACTTCTAACGCTGGCGCTCTGGTGATGATGTGAACCTTATGACCTTGTGCCGTCAAAGCATTTGCAATTGCTTTGGTATAGGAGCCAATCCCTGCACTAAATGGGTCTGGTGGATATTCGATACTTAAAATAGCAATCTTTAACTTTTTAGTGGCGTTGGTCATGATTGTTTTTCAGCTTTTTCTGTGCATTTTTCTGAGCTTAAGTGTTTAAGTAGCATACGCCCCCCAAGAAGCGACCCAACGATAAAATTTGAATAGTGGGTAAGGAATCTCCAAAACACAATCGCAGGCAAAATTAAGGCCATTTCTTGTTGATGACCTACTACAAGTGATGCGCTTGCCTCAGCATAACCGCTACCACCTGGTGTTGGGATGACAAAACTTAACAGTAGAATTAAAAACGTGAGTGCTACGGTTTCAAAAAATGGTAGGTGCAAGCCAACACCTTTGAGTGTGACCCATAAAATACAATTGCCAGCCATATGCATTGTGCTACTGATAAGTTGTAGGTAACAATGCCGTTTAAAACTTTGTTGCGAAAGACTATCCATACGCTCAATAAGTTTTTGCATAAAGATAGTTATGCGTGTATCCCAGCGTCTTAAAAGCGTGTGTTTGCAGAGCCATGTTACAAAGCCTTGTAAGTAACGTAGCTTCATAACCAAGATGTAAAAACCTATAAAAAGCAAAAGACTAATCACAAAGATTGTAATGATGAGCTGAGTGCTCATTGCAAATGTTGTTGGTTTGACTACGAGTAGTCCAATAGCTGCAACAGGGAGCATCCATGCGTAGGAAAACATATCAATAACAGCGGTATAGAAGCCGACTGACCAAGCTGAATGTTTTGTAATACCTGAATTCATGAGACCTAGGGCAACCATAGGAATATGCCCAGTACCACTAGGTGTTACTGCTGCGCTGAACAGCCCTAGTAAATGTGATTTTATGCCATGCCAAAGGCTAAGTTTCTCTCCGCTGTAGATACTTAAAAGCTGGATACGTAAGCCACCACAAAAGTGGGAGAGGAGTATCAGAGCTGTTGCACCGATTAGGGGCAGTGGAGAGAGTGAGACAAATTTTAAGCTGTCTGGATTAACGAAAAAGATAAAAAGTATAGCAATAACACCAATACTAAAAAACAAGGAAATAAATAATGTTTTTGAAATGAGGTGTTTTGAAAGTATCTTGTCCATAAATTGCAAACAATGTTCTTAATTGCTATCTTAAAGGTACTGGCTTTAATTGCCGGCACAGGGTCTTTCTAAAGTGCCAAAACGTTTTATCCTATCAAAATCTTCTACCTTTAGGTAATTGACGCTCGTCTGATAGTTGATTTATCTGAAAAGGTGTTTATATCAATTGCTTTAACCTTTACACAGCTATAGTTATTAGTTGATTTTCATATTTTTTCTAATTCCTTTTTAACATGCTAACTTAGTTATAGCGTAACGATTTTGTAGCTGGCTTGCGTCCGTCTCAAGTCATAGGTATCGGGTGTATCTGCATTTTTGGGGAGTAATATTTAGAATAATGCTAAATGCTTTGAATTTTTTCCGCTTTGCTACAGAAATGTCTTAAATAGTACTATTACCTTGAGGTATCCCTTAAATTTCTGACGCACCCTATGCATATCAGTTTTTTCTAGGCTTCACTTGCCATTTATGAATATCTTTCTTGAGTAAAATTTTTTCGTACTAAGACACATATGATGTGTCAGCGCTAAAGTTACACCATGTTATACAAATTGGATTGATATGCCTTCATGCTTTGGTAGGAGGCATAACTTTCAGATGTTTGCTACACTATAACTATGATAGACCAAGAGCGTAGACAGCTCATGCGAAACCCTTTTAATAAAAAAATTGCTGGGGTATGTAGTGGGATTGCAAATTATATTGGTGTTCCACCGATTTTTGTCCGTGCCATTTTTCTTCTTTTACTTTTTGCAACTAGAGGTTTTATTATTCCTGCTTATATTGTGCTTGGTATTTTGTTGCCAAAACGAAAAGAGCCGTTGCGACCGAGAAACTTTGGACCTAAACAAACACCTGATGATGTAGAAATTGTCCAAGTCAGTCGATTAAAAGTATTGTTGGACAGTGCACAGACAAAAGTATCGCCTCCAGTTTTAGAGTTGGTAAATAGTATTGGTGCTTCAGTTGATACGATGATGCCACATCTTAAAAATGTTAACGCAAAAAAAGAACCAGAGATGGCTGCAGTTAAAGAAGCTGCGCTTGAGTATTTTCCAAATGCTTTAGAAAGTTATTTGCGTTTACCTGCCGATTATGCAATTAACCATCAACAATCGAATGGCACAACAGCTCAAGAAGAGCTACTTGCTGATTTGGAACTGATAGATGACAGCATGAAACGCTTGATTGAAGTGAAGTACCAAAACAATCGAGCTAAGGGAATGAGCAGTCTTAATTCTTTACAAGAACGTTTGCAGCGTGATCCTACACGTGATGTACGTCGTAGTTTAGAGACTGTGGAGCGTCGGGCAGCGATGGAACTTGGCCTAAGTGAATCCGAAGTTATTCAATCCATCAAAATTTCGATTCTTGCAATTCTGCCGCAAATGCTTGCTAGCGGTTCTGGTATGGATCAGAATGTTTTTAATGTTCGGCAAACTGCTTTGGAATATTTGCCAGATGCCGTTGAAAAGTATTTGAGTTTGCCTGAAGGATTTAGAGAAACGCACGCACTTATTAATGGTAAGACCGCTCAGCAGACTTTGGTTGAGCAGCTCGAGCTCCTCGATAACACCATGAAAAAACTGATGGCGAGTGTTTACCAAGAAGACGCCAGCGGCCTACTCATGCATGGAAGTTTCCTTAAAGAAAAGTTTGCAGAAACACGGTTTGAAGTTCCTGCTGAACGCTAATAGCTGTTACTATTTGTGAGTTTTGTCTTGCTTAAAACCTTGACTTTAGTCATGGCAAGTGGATACTGCGTGAGGCTATAGTTTTGACATGAACCCAATTATGCGTTTTTTGAAAACGACTTTTTTGAACCACTGTCCTAATTGCGGTCAATC
>CALHRJ010000106.1 GCA_938038395.1 uncultured Deinococcales bacterium
ACAGCTTCAAGCACATACTGAACCAAAGGCTTACCAGCAATATCTAATTCAGCTTTACTAGCAACACCTTGATCAACAAGCAAAGCATCTTGTTTATTGGAACCGGCAAGTAACACTGCAACAATCAATTCAATTACTCAGATTCACTGGTTTGAGAAGCACTAATCTCAAGCTCAACGGTGCCAGCAGAAGGCACAAATAATTGCTCACCAGAAATTTGAAAGGCTGCGATTTTTTCTTGCGTATCTGGATGACTAAGATACGCTATTAAATTCATCGCTCCATAATAATTTGCTTCAGGATATTCTTGTGGACTTACTGCCATTACGTGATAGGGGTTGTGTAGAGGTGGATCGTCTTGATAGACAATTTCTAATTCGATTTTGTCTTTGAGTGCTAAGTAAGTACCTCGGTCTGTTAGGACGTAGGCTAGTCTTTCATTCGCTAGGATTAGGGTTGCTTGCATTCCCTGACCTACTTCTAGGTAGTGGCGCCCCGAGGGCTCGAGCCCTGCATCAGCCCACAAACTAAGTTCTTTTTTGTGTGTACCCGAATCATCACCACGAGATATAAACTCAGCACCTGATTCATAAAGCCTCGTCATAGCATCCGCTGTAGATGTTGCACCATGAAGTTCAGCAGCATCACCACTTGGACCTAAAATCACAAAATCGTTATAAAAAACGTAACGCCTATTAAGCACCGCACCTGTAGCCATCAAAGCTTTTTCTGCAGCAGGCGCATGAACCAACACAACATCAGCATCTCCTTGTTGAGCTAGCTTTAAAGCAGCGCCTGTACCTACAGCAATAATATCTATCTTGGTATCAAACTGTATTTCAAAGTCAGGCAGTATAAATGCTAAAAGTCCACTGTTATCTGTACTCGTCGTTGTTGCAAGTGTAAGCTTCTCTTGCGCATTCACCAATAAAACAACTTGAACACATACTATTAAAAAAAAGAGTCTTAGAGATTTAGCTAACACAACAAAACACCCCAACTTTATAAATCAGTTCCAGTTTATATCTGAAGTTTGAATTCTATCAGATTGATCTCTTTTTACAAAACTAACTTCAAATCAAACTTTCTCACTACTTATACTAAACTGAAAGATAAATGTCATAATCCTATTATCGAATACTTAGTCAGAAGAACCAAAAGATAAGCACTTTCTAATTTCTGATTCTGCTCAGCATTATGACATTCTTGATTCATTTGGTAATGAACAGCATCGCAGCAAGCTGACGATGTATCGATGGGAAATCTTGTGACTTAGAGTCACATTGATTCTAAATATCTAATTCGAAGCAAGCGTCGAGGAATTCATCATCCTGTAAGTTCATTATTAAATACTACCAAACTCAAAATGTATGGGATGAAAAATACCCGTGTCACTCTACCTTTTTAGAAGAGCCTTTAGGATGAAAACTTATTTACACAAAAAAAGATGGAGGCTTTTACACCTCCATCTTCATCATTTCAATTTGGTCTGAACTTTACTCTTCGAGTTCGAAGTTTACAAGTTCAATATAGGCTTCTTGAACAGCATCACCACGGCGGAAACCGAGTTTATAAATTCGGGTATAACCACCAGTGCGATCAGCCATTGCGGGAGCAATATCATTCATAAGCTTACGTAGGATTTCTTTATCCTGAATCTCTTTACCAACCATACGCATGGAGTGTAAATCTCCACCTTTAGCTTTGGTAATTAGTTTTTCAGCATAAGAACGTAAATCCTTAGCTTTTGTAAGTGTCGTTTTGATACGACCATGGCGAAACAGTGATGTAGCTTGTGCACGCTTAAGTGCGATACGATGGCTACTATTACGGTTAAGCTTACGGGCTCCACCTGATAAATGTCGCATATCTATTCCCTTCTAACTTTTGAAAACTAATGCTTCAAAAAGTTTTTATCTTAAAAAGTCTTACCTTTTAAGATGCTCTGCTAAGAGCCTTATTCTTTGAATTTGAGACCGTGAGCAGCAAGTCTGGTTCTAATTTCATCCAGTGACTTGTCACCTACACCGCCAACTTTCTTAAGATCTTTTTCAGATAATGCTAAAAGTGCATCGACAGAGTCAACGCCTTCTTCTTGCAATGAGTGTAAAACACGGCTAGAAAGCTCTAGACTGTCTAAACTCATTTTAATAGTTGGTTCTGACGGAACTTCCTCTTTAGCTTCTTCGACTGCAGCAGGTGGTGTGTCTTGAATAACTGCAGCAGGGATGGATCCAGATACAGCACCAATAAGACTAGGACTGCTTACGCTAGCACTAGTATCTTCAGGCATACCTGAGTTAAAGACAGAAAGTTGTGAGCGCATAATATCTACAGCTTTATCCAATGCACCACGAGGGTCAACACTGCCATCTGTCCAAATGCGGAAGATAAGCTTATCAAGATCTGTTTCTTGTCCAACACGTGTATCTTCAACACGGTAAGCAACACGTCTTACAGGTGTGTAAACAGCGTCAACAGGAATAGAGTTAATACGATCTTTGGTTGAGTGAACTTCTGCTGGTATATATCCTTCGCCAATTTCCACACGAACTTCCATAACTAACTTTGCACCTTTGTTCAAGGTAGCAATATGAAGATCAGGATTAGCAACTTCCACACCTAGTGGTGCTTCTAAATCGGCAGCAGTGACTACACCTTCACGCTCAACTCTTAAAGTTAAGGTTGCAGGCTCACTATCAGGAAGCCTAACGACCAATTCTTTCAGGTTAAGAATAATTTGCATGACATCTTCTTTAATGCCTTCGATAATCGAAAATTCATGCAAAACATCTTCAATGTAAACACTAGTGACCGCTGTTCCAGGAATGGATGAAAGCAAAATGCGACGAAGCGGATTGCCTAGTGTTACACCATAACCGCGTGGAAGCGGCTCAACCACAAATTCACCGTAATTGCCATCGAGTGTATTGATGCTAAAGTCTGGTTGGATTTGCAAGGCCTACTCCTTATATTGAACAATTTATATAAAATTGAGCAAAAATTTAACTAGTATATTTTCTCTATAACTTCTCAAGAAGAAGTTTGGTCAATAAGGTAAAACTAATTTGGTTGCGCAAAAGATTTTTTGCTCAACCTTCACGCTTTAGCGTGAGTGGTTCAAGACTTTATCTTGAATAGTACTCAATAACCATTAGTTCATTAACAGGAACAACGATATCTTCACGAGAAGGTATACGGGAGAAAGTTCCCTTAACAGCTTCAGCATCGAATTCTAGCCAAGGTTCAACCTTGCCACGTGCTTTAGCTTCTAAGTTTGCTTTGATAATGGCATTATTACGGCTACGCTCAGCAAGTGCAATCTCATCACCAGGTTTAACTCTGTATGATGGAACGTCAACACGCTTACCGTTTACAAGAATATGTTTGTGTCCTACAAACTGTCTAGACTGACGACGTGTAGTCGCAATTCCAAGTCTATAAACAACATTGTCTAAACGAGACTCTAGAAGCTGTAAGAATACAGCACCTGTTGGTCCAGGACGACGTACTGCTTCATCAAATAGGGTACGGAATTGTTTTTCACTCAATCCGTAAATCAAACGTAACTTTTGCTTTTCACGAAGACGAATGCCATATTCAGTAGGCTTTCTTCTTCTCTTGTTACCATGTTGCCCAGGACCGTACTGGCGCTTGTCCATGTACCGTTGAGCTTTTACTGTACCGACAAGGTTTGCACCTTCACGACGGCATAGTTTAATAATTGGTCCTCTATAACGACCCATAAAATATCTCCTTGTGTCTCTTTGCCTACCTCTTAAACATACTTCTCTATGTTGGGCAGGGTAGAATAGAACTTAAGTGTTTGGAGTAAATTCTATTCAGTTCTCACCAAAAAATGTACTAAATCAGATAAGCTATTGGGGTAACTAATCAACCCAATAAATCTCATACCTAGCCACATCTTTAAGAACCGACGTACTTTAACTCTTCTTGATAACGCATAGGAAAATTGAACTCAAGGGTCGAGTAACCCGAAAGCCCAAAACCTATCTAAAAATCTAGCTATTATGTCTACGTTTGCGTAAACGGCAACCGTTATGAGGAACAGGTGTATCATCAACAATTGTGCGTACATTTACGCCTGTTGCTTGGATAGAACGAATCGCTTGTTCACGACCTGAACCAGTACCACGGATAATAATATCTAGTGTGCCAACACCCATGTTTTGCGCTTTACGTGTAGCATCTGCTGCTGCAAGCTGTGCTGCATATGGGGTGCCTTTTTTAGAACCTTTATAACCGATGCTACCTGAGCTTGACCATGCAACTGTGTTTCCATCAGGATCAGTAATTGTTACGATCGTGTTGTTGTAACTTGCATGAATATAAGCTTTAGCTTCCGCAAGATTACGACGGACGCGCTTTTTAGTTTTAGTTCCTTTACCTTGTTTAGCCATAATTAAACCTTACTTGTTACCTATTATTTCCTAGGCGCTTTCTTCTTACCAGCGACTGTACGACGAGGCCCTTTACGTGTACGTGCATTTGTCTTGCTTGACTGACCACGCACAGGTAGACCACGGCGATGGCGTATGCCACGATAACAACCAATATCCATCAAACGTTTGATGTTCAGTTGAACTTCACGGCGTAAGTCACCTTCAACTTTATGATGCTTTTCTACAAGCTCACGAAGCTTAATAACTTCATCTTCAGCTAAGTCTTTAACT
>CALHRJ010000107.1 GCA_938038395.1 uncultured Deinococcales bacterium
TAGGAAAATGTTTGACAACATCCACCAATTGATGTTTCATCTCTAAAAACATCTGTAGAAGTTTGTTAAATCTTCTCTATGGTGGAACAATAGACCCAAAAAGGTAAGAACATTGTGCTGTCCCAACCTACATACTACCGTATAGTACGTACCACGCCTCTGGGGTGGATCAAGAATTTGTAAAAGGAAAACCCTACATGACTGTAACAAATAACTTTGATTCTCTAGTTAGTTTAGATAGTGACACAGTAATAACAGAGACAAGCTCTCTTTCAACTACTGATGTGGCTATCAATGAACTATTAAATGAGCAAAAACTATTTTTACAGTTTATTTTAGACAATATTAACTATGGCATCATTGTTTTAGACCAAAACTTACATGTACGCCTTGTGAATGAAGCCGCTAAAAGCATTAGTCAATTGGACGATGACTTCATTGCAGGATATCCACACGCAGCTGAAGGATTCACCTATACCAGAGATAAAGGTGGCTACAAAAATATATCAGATGCTGATTGGAATGTTTATCTTCAGCAGAGGGTTGATGAACTTAAGCAACCTACGGTGCAAACAAAAGATATTGAACTGATCGATAATCGTATCTATAGATATAGTTGTACACCCCTAAAGGATGGTGGACGATTACTTACCTATGCCGACATTACTGAGAATAAGCTAGTTGAAAAAGAGTTACAAAAAGAGCGCAACCTTTTGCGAACGATGATGGATGCAATACCCGAGAAGGTTTATTACAAAGACAGAAATTCAAAATTTATTTTTGCAAATAAATATATATCGGAATATTATGGCTTTTCTAATCCTGATGAACTGATTGGGAAAAGTGATTTTGATATTCATCCTCAAAAGAATGCGGAAGTGTTCTTTAATTCTGAACAAGACCTCATGGCAAGTGCTACAACCTTACTTAATCATGAGGAATCTGGTGTCCTACAAGGTGAAGAGGTATGGTTTTTAGCGCATAAAGCTCCTGTATATGACAGTAGCGGAGAAGTTATTGGTTTGGCTGGTATAAGTCAAGATATTACAAGTAGAAAAAAGAGTGAACTAGCTCTCAGTAGGCAAAACACTTACTTAAATGCCTTACACAAAACCTCTTTAGCTATTATGGCAAGGCTCGAGCTATCAGAACTCACCAAAACTATTGTAGAGCAAACGAGTTCTCTCATAAATTCTGATAGCTTCTTGTATTTACCCTCCGAAGATGGAAAATACCTATATTGTGGTGCTTCTTGGGGAGATAGGCAGAGCTTAGACGATATTCTCATAACGTCTGGCGAAGGGGTTGTTGGTAAGGTTTGGGAAAGCAAAAAAGCATTACTTGTAGAGAACTACGCGCAATGGCAAGGTCAATTACAAGTCCATCGCCAAGTCTACTCTGGATCAGTAATAGCAGTGCCACTTGGTAGAGGTGAAGATGTTATCGCTGTTTTAGGTATTGGGAGCCACCTTGAACATTTTTCACAGACTGAAGTAGAAGAACTAGAAAACTTTGCGCAGACGGCTTCGATTGCTCTTGAGAATGCACAACTTAATGAACGCACATTAAAAGATTTAAGACGTTCAAAAGCACTCTATGAAGTTAGTCAGGTGCTTGCTAGCGAAGCAAACACAAAGCTTAAACTTAAAACGATTTGTGAAATCATCCATGCTGCTCTAGATGCTTGTTGGGCCGTAATTGATGATTACGATACTGAGAAACGAAATTTTCAACATCTTGTCTTGGTGGACACACCTGAGTTTCCGTTACAGGCACTTGACCATAACAACCTTGTTGAAGAGAGTTTAATGATGTGGGCTTTGCGTAGTAAAAAAGGTCTTCTTTCTTCAAAATATGGTGTTGACCAAAGAGAAAGTTTAGAGCAGCAACTAATACGAAAAAAGCAAGGTATAGGCTCTATTGCTATCGTTCCTTTAGTTATAGAAAACCAGATGCCAGACAGGCAGATACTAGATAAGCAAGTTAATAGTACTTTTGCTGTTATGAGACGCTTAGATCAACCTGACTTTAATCAAGATGATTTGAATTTTGTTACAACTGTTGTTAATCAAGTTGCTGTAGCTCGCAAACAGAAGCAGCTAGTAGACACTATAGATTATCAAGCTTCTTATGATAGTTTAACGGGTTTACCAAATTGGAATTTCTTTGAAGATAGATTATGGCATTCTATTAAAACGCTAGAACAAGAGCCAGATGCTAAATATAGAAAATTTGCTGTACTTTGTCTTGATGTTGATAATTTTAAATTGATCAATGATGCTCTTGGTCATGATATCGGAGATATTTTCCTACAAGAATTAAGTAGGCGTTTACAGAACACTATAAACACTGAGATTACGCTTGCTCGTATGGGTGGTGATGAATTTGCACTGCTTATTCCAGATATTAAAGATATTCAGACGGTACATGAGCTTGCTAGAAGCTACTTAAGCGTGTTTGAGCATGGTTATGTTCTAGATGGAAAACAGTTCACTGCTACAGGAAGTATAGGTATTAGCCTTTACCCTGATGATGGTCGTGATCCTTCTACACTCTTAAAACATGCAGATGCTGCTATGTATGGAGCAAAGGCTAAAGGTAGAAATGCTGTACAGCAGTTTAGGCAGCATTTGGCAGATCAATCACGAGAACAATTGACAATTGAAAGTGACTTAAGATTAGCACTCAACCGTGAAGAATTCCTACTTCATTATCAGCCACAAGTCGATCTCCATTCTGGTGCTGTATTTGGTGTGGAAGCGCTTATCCGATGGGAACATCCACAAAAAGGGCTAATCTCACCTGGCAAGTTCATACCTATTGCGGAAAGAAATCAAATGATTATTCCTATGGGTGAATGGGTATTGAGAGAAGCCTGTAGACAAAATATTCGTTGGCAAGAAGAAGGTCGCTTAATCACTGTGTCTGTTAATGTTGCTGCTATGCAGTTTGCTCGAGCTGACTTTGTAGACACCGTAATACGTGTTTTAAATGAGGTTGGTCTAGACCCTAAGTACTTAGAAGTAGAAGTAACAGAAGGCATAGTAATGCACAATATTGAACGTGTGGAAAATCATCTTGATCGACTAAGATACTACGGTGTTAGTGTTGCACTTGATGATTTTGGAACTGGTTTTTCATCGTTGCAGTACCTTCAAGATCTTCCTTTTGACAAACTCAAAATTGACCAGTCTTTCGTTAGGAAACTTGGTGAAGTTCCTAGTAAGAAAAATTTAGCTACAAACCCTCAACTGCGGAAAAACACAGCTTTAATTGAGCATATGCTACAACTTGCTAGAGGACTAGATCTCAAAGTTATTGCCGAGGGTATTGAGACTGCGGAGCAGGCTGCTTTTCTAAAAGATTTAGACTGTGAACAAGGGCAAGGCTACTATTTTGCGAAGCCTTGTGCTGCTGAAAAAGTTTTTGAAGAAAGCCCGTTCAAAGAAAAACAATAAAAAGTGCGCCTACTAGTTTTGAGTAGACGCAGTAATAGCTATAAATTATTGTGTTCAATTAGTACTCTAGTTATTTCCACCAGACATCACAGTGACCCAAAAGACAACAGCATACATTACAGGAAATAGCATTAGCACAACAATGACAGCTAGTAAGGGTGCTATGGTGAGGCTTGTTAGACCTAAAGCTCCTATGAGAACTGCAACTACCAAAACGATAAGACTGGCAGTTCTACTAGCAGGAATGATTACCTTAGGAAGTTGGACACAGCGCATGAGTACAAACAGGCTTAGAAGGAAAACTACCACCGCACCGACGAGTGCCCAGCGTTGGGTAGGCTCGAGCCCATCTCCAACATGTTTAACAACATAAAGTATAATTGCTCCAGTCGCTACAATACTCATGCTTACAAATAAATGCATATACATCCAGATACCCTGAGTATTACGATTCTCAATTGGTTTACGGTGCGACACAAAGTCAAAATATAACCACCACATTGCAAATGCTATGCAGAGTCCTAGCCCTCCAGTAATAAATGCGGTTTGGGTCATCTCTTTTTGGTAGCTTAAGCCTGACACGACACCGACTATAATTTCAGCAAGAACCAAGATATTAAACAACCCAAACCGCTCTATAAGTGCATGGCTTATATTAAGATGACCACGATTAACTTGAGAGGCAACAGTAGGAAGAATCATGAATTGAAGAAGTGGTTGTAACAGCGATAGAACTACTGCCACACCCCAAATATAAAATCGAATGGGTGCAGGGAATAAAAGAGAGATGAAAAATAGCGCTGTCGAAAGGCTAAAGAAGATAGTGAAGCCACGATTTTCTTTGTGATGTTCAGGGTCATGTGCTGCAAGTCGCCACCACATGTAACTTAATATAAGTTGGAAGATTCCGTAAAAAAGGCCAAAGCCAAAGGAACCTTCTCCCATTGCGTTATGTGCAAAGACTGCCATACCTGCTACTGCAAACATTTGTGCAAAGGTTAGGATCCGTGTGCGGATATCATTGTTTCCATGGTACTCATGGTAGGTTGTGCCATTAAGCCAAGACCACCAGACAATAGAAAAGAGGAAAGCAAATTGCAAAATGTGTTTTAAGTCTAGGTGTTCTGCTAGAGCGTGAGCTAATTCAGCAACAAGTACAACGTAGACAAGGTCATAAAAAAGTTCTAAGAAACTAACGGTGCGATCATCGTGTGGTTCACCTGCTTTGCGTGCAGGACGCCACCATGTACGAAATTTTAAATCCATAGAAAAAGAAACTCCAAAAATTAAGATAGATTCTTAAGTATAACAGTACTTATAGGTAATCAAAAATCATTAGTAAGTGTATGGTCAAACAAATGCTAGGTATAGTTGATTCCGGTAAGTTCTTCTGAAGCATCCCACAAGCGTTGAGCTACAGCTTCATCCTTCGCAGCATCAACCATGTCAACCAGTTTTGGATGGCCTCGCATTTCTTGCCAACCACTTGGACCCGCAAAATCATTTGGATTTAAATCCTCAACAGCAGCGTACAACGTAGGTAAAGCGCCCATAGGCATTTTTTGTGCTAGTAATGGATTTAAGAATTTGAACATTCCTGAGTTTTCTTGTAGATTTGTTGATGTCCAACCTGGGTGTGCAGAGGTTGCAATAGCATCGATGTTCTTTGCTTGAAAGTGTTTATTCAGATTTCTAGTAAAGAGAAGGTTTGCTAGCTTACTTTGACCATAGGCTTCCCAAGGTTTGTAAGCTTGTTCAAAATTTAAGTCTTCAAAGTAAATTGTACCTGAACGATGCGCAATACTACTGACATTCACAACTCTTGCGCTAGAAGTTTTGGCAGCTTTAGCAATGACATCCATGAGTTGTCCTGTTAAAGCAAAGTGACCTAAGTGATTTGCACCAAACTGTACTTCAAAACCATCTTTGGTTTTTGTGTAGGGTGGAATCATGACCCCAGCATTGTTAATCAGAATATCTAGTTTTTCGTACTTTGTCTGAAAGCTATCTGCAAATGCTTTGACTGAAGCGAGATCAGCAAGGTCTAGTTGGATGATGTCTAGCTTGGCATCTGGAACCTCACTCTGGATGCTAGTGACTGCGGCTCGAGCCTTGTCTAAATTCCGACAAGCCATAACTACAGTTGCACCTTTAACAGCAAGCGCTTTAGCAGTTTCATAACCAATACCACTATTGGCACCTGTTACGATTGTGATTTTGCCTGATAAATCAGGAATATCTTTTTGTGACCATTTTTGTGACATGTATTATTATCTCCAAGTAATCTGTTAGGACTTAAGTTCCTGCATTTGTTTGATTTGCTTCATCAGCATACGCTTTGGCATAAAGGGTACAGAGCGCATCATCATCCGTTGTGTTGTAGTAAGACCTGCTAGAACATCAAGCTTACCAGCGAGCATGCCATTGTAGCCATCTTCTGCAACTTCTCTAGCACTAAAGGTATTGCTAAAGAGACTGGTTTTATCCATACCAGATGTAGAGGCAAATTCTGTTTCGGTTGCCCCTGGCATTAGGTTTGTTACGGTTACATTGGTGCCACTTAGCTCTTCTGCAATGGCATTGCTTAAGGAGGTTACATAAGCTTTTGTAGCAAAGTATACTGCCTGCAAAGGTCCAGCCATGAGACTAGCAGTAGAGGAAACGTTGAGCACTTTGCCTTCGTTCCGAGCAACAAAGTCAGGGATAAATAGTTTGCTTAAAAGTGTCAGGGCAACGATGTTTACATTCAACATAGCAAGGTCACTCTCTAAGCTGCGTTCATGAAATGTACCCTGTCCACCAAAGCCAGCATTGTTAATTAAATAGTCTATAGTAATGCCAGCTTGTTTGACTTCATCATAGATTTCTTGGGCACTGTTTGGCTCACTCAAATCTTTTGCAATTACGTGCACCTGTACATCATTTACTCCATGTGCGCTTTCAAGTTCTGCTTTTAGCTCATTTAGTTTTTCTGCCCGTCTTGCAACGATGACAAGATTGCCACCTTGCTCTGCGTGAATACGAGCAAACTCTTTACCAATTCCTGCGGATGCGCCTGTGATTAAGGCTGTTTTTGACATTAGATTTATCTCCTATAGCTTACTTGATGCTTTACTATATCGCTTGAATCTTACTATATGAATACCTATTTCTGCTAAATGCTTGCACAATCCTCTGGTATCGAAGATTTTTGTTTGCATTTATTGAAGTGCTTGTTTAAGATGCAGTTATGGATAATACAGTAGGGCAAGAGGTGCTAGTTAGTAAAGCTGTGGTCTGTGAAAATAAGCAGCTCGAGCTGCGCAACTTAATAGAAAAACACGCTATAGATAATCAAGGCTTCCAAAGTGCCGTAAAAGACTTCTACATCTATAAAAGCACAATACCCCAACAGAAAAAAACACAGCTCTATGATGCAGGTATCATTATCATGGCTGCTGGTCAAAAACGTTGTTACCTCAACGATCAGACCTATGAGTATGGTGTAGGCAGTTATTTTGGCTTATTTTTACCGATGCCTATAGAAGCAGAACAAGTACATGCTAGTCCTGAAGAACCTATCTTACTAGTCGGTATAAAAATGGATTTAAACAAAATCGCAGAGATGCTCTTAAAGCTAGATAAGCTTGAAACATCTTCTGTAAAAGCACCTACAGACATATCAGGAATTTTTGTTGAACCGCTCAATGATGATTTGCTTGACCCAGTAATTCGCTTACTAAAATTACTGGATAAACCTACGGATGTGGCTATGTTGAGTCCAAATATCATGGATGAAATTTACTACCGTGTTTTAACAGGGCCACATGTGGCAGCTATTCGGGGTTTGCTCGAGCAACGTGGACAAATCCAACAGATAGCCAGGGCAGTAGATTACATCAACCTAAATATCAATGCACCTGTGGTTATTGATGAGCTAGCAGAAAAAGCAAACATGAGTGTGTCGCACTTCCACAAAAGTTTTAAAGATGTCATGCAAATGTCACCTTTGCAATATGCAAAAAGCATGAAGCTGTTTAAAGCACAAGCCTTGATTAGTGAAGGTAAGAAGGCAAGCCAAGCAGGGTATCTAGTTGGCTATAATAGCCCTGCTCAGTTTAGTCGTG
>CALHRJ010000108.1 GCA_938038395.1 uncultured Deinococcales bacterium
ACCATCGTAGGCAAGATAGTAAGCTTCATCTTGTGCTAAACCTTCATCAACAAGCTCCCAGGTTTCAATATCTTTTGTTCGTTTTGGTGTTGAGCCCCAAGGAACATTGCGAAATCCTCTGGTAGAAATTTTGCCTAGGACCCCACCTGTAGTTGGAACTTTGTTTGGTGCTAAGCTCAATACTTGAGCTGATGCTTCGTTAGATCCGTTAGATCCGATAGATTCACTGGAAGTTGTGTTGGGTGACGAAGTAGCCTCTGGCTCTGTAGGAGCACGTGCTATTGTGGTTGACTCATTTTGATCAGGTGTTGTACCAGTAAGGGAGGATGCAGATACCTGAAATTGAGAAGAGCCACTACTCTGGTCAGTTTGGATAGTAGGACTAACGCTACTCTCACTGCTACTTGCTGAAGTAGATGCAGTAGTGTTTGGAACGATTTGAGGGGATACCGCAGTACTTATTGACGGTGCTGCAGTAGTCACAACTGGCGTTGTTGCCGCTTGACTGCCGCTTGACTGTCCGGCTTGACCATAGCGTTGATTATAATCCTGTAAGTAAGCTTCATAGCTAGGAAATCCAGCGAAGCTTTGTGATGATCCCACTGATGACCCAGCAGATGATCCTGTCGCATAGCTTTGAACCTGTGCATTTTGGGTATCTTGCTGGTAACGCTGATGGAATGCTTGCAGGTAAGCTTCGTAGCTCGGATAGCCGTTAAAACTCTGTGTAGCTTGAGGGATAGTTTGCTGCTGAACAGAGGGTTGTGTTGATTGCTGTACCGTTGGGGTATTTGGAAATGGCATCATAGATTGTTCTGCCAAGTTTGGTTGATTACTTATTGCACATTCTGGACGACTTGGGTAAGTAATACAGTATGCGGGCAACGAGTTTGAATATGTACTCGGTTGAGTGTTTTGGGATGGCATTGTCGCAAGCGGTTGTGAAGCTGTTGCTGGGTTTGTGACTTTGAGTCTATAAGCATCAACATATTCTTGATAGCTTGAGTAACCGTAGAAATCATTTTGAACTGATGAAGTTGAAACGTCAGAAAAGGTTGAAGTTGGGTTTGATGAACTCGAAGACGGTGCAAGGTTAGCTGTTGAGTTAGATGGAGTTGCTTGAATAATGATGTTTGAGCCTGTTGTGGTACTGGTCATACTGTTTGTTAGGCTATTTTGACCTGCAGTGCCTTGAGGGACAGGAATTGCAATTGGCTGCAAATTTTGTGTTGTTTGCTGCATGGGTGTTTCCGCAGGTGTAGTTGCTGCAAAGTCATCAAACGTCAAAGGTTTGGCAACATAAATGACCAGTTGAGAGCCAAAGTTTTGAGGCTCGAGCGTCACTGACATGATGCTGTTATTGATACTGTACATTTTGTTTATACCAAGTTCTCCAATGCTCCATTCAAGAGCATCTTCAAGGTTAAAGTCGTTTCTGACTCTAGTTAAGGCAGCATCCCACGAATTAGGAAAGTTCCTTGCATCGCCCGTAAACGTAGCGCAAAGAAACTCTTGTCTTGATATGACTGTTGTCCAGTCAGGGCAGGAGCTAAATTCCAAATTGTTAATATCTCTAACGAGTTGAACACTTAAATTGTAATACTCACTACCTGGTTCCATTTCTCTAGAAAAAGCAAATGGTGAACCGAGCAGAAGAACGATAATGAATATAAGTCGCATTTTCTCGTCCTTTCTTTGGTAATTTCCCTAAAATACTAACCATATGTATCATGGCTATATGTAGTTACTATCGATATATCATGAGTAACTTAAAACCCTCTACTCCGTGTACTACCGTATATCAAGATAGCTCTTTCCAAGCTCTTACGGGGTAAAAAATCTATATTTTCCAAATTTTTCTTGATTTGGAGCAACCTTTTAGTCCGAGATGGTTATAGAAAGTGTGTTTAGAAGCCTAATTTATTGGAACTTTTGCCGAATTAGTTCAATTCTTTGCCTATTCTTATCGAGATCGCTTTGTCCTAACCTTGCTGCTGATCGCACTTGTATTAACCCTGTAGACTCATCTGCCAAAAATTCGGTGTCATCGATATAGGACATGAGTGGAGATTTAAAAGTTACGTGTAAATAGTTTGGCTGCTGAATGATGATTTCACTTTTAGGTAGTGAAGAAACTATATTTTTTAGTTGCTCAATTGCATCTTTTTCAGAGCCTTCAAAGCTTAATGGTTCGATTTTTTGACTTTGCTTTGTTGCGGCGCTGCTGACGCAGTTGGGTTTATCTGGACATGGGCTTAAGGTATGATTTTCTTGCTCAGATGTAGGTGTTTTGATGTTATTTGGTAGCTTACTTTGTGATGGGATAACAACAAAACGTAGTAACAGAAATAGAATTGCAGTTATTGCAATAATCCAAAAAAATATTTTTAACATGCTGCTTAGTCTATGCTTTAGAAAACTTAATAACCAGTTATGATTTATAAAACCATAAAACCCTTACTTTTTAATCTTGATGCTGAAAAGGCACATAATTTAACAATGCAATCACTTGGATTTGTCAATGAACATCCTGGTGCAGAGCGCATTTGTAAGCAACTATTTACAAAAGAGGATTCAAGGCTTGAGACTGAGCATTTTGGACTACCTTTTAAAAATCCACTTGGTTTGGCAGCAGGCTTTGATAAGAATGCTCAAGTTACCCCTGTTTGGCAATCTTTAGGGTTTGGTTTTGTGGAAGTTGGCAGTGTTACTGCTGTGCCACAAGCAGGTAACGAAAAGCCAAGGCTTTTTAGATTCCCAGAGCAAGCTGCGGTCATTAATCGTATGGGTTTTAATAATCAAGGTGCTGAGGTTGTTGCTGAACGTTTGCAGGAACAAAAGTCAAGGTTGGAGATTCCTTTAGGGATAAATATTGGTAAGTCTAAAGTGGCTGAGCTCGAGCTAGCCCCCCAAGACTACCTAAAATCCCTCAATTTACTTTGGAGCTTGGCTGATTATCTGGTAGTGAACGTAAGTTCTCCAAATACACCCGGACTTAGACAACTTCAAGACAGAGGGCATTTGAATGAATTGCTAAGTGCAGTTCAAGACACGCTGGGTGGGCGTAAGCCGTTATTACTTAAAATTGCACCAGATATGACTTGGGAACAGTTTGATGATGTTATTGTGCTTTGTGAAGAACATAAGATTTCAGGGATTATTGCTACAAATACAACGATTGATAGAGAAGTGCTTGGCTTTGATCCAAATGAAGCTGGTGGATTATCTGGCGAGCCTTTAAAGGCAAAATCACTAGAAGTGCTAAAGTATCTCAAAGCAAACTGTGCTTTGCCTATTATTTCTGTAGGTGGCATTTCAACTATAGATGACGCCTATGAACGCTTAAAAGCAGGTGCGGCACTTCTTCAAATTTATACAGCGCTTGTGTACCAAGGACCGTTTATGTTGAAGAAGATTAATAAGGGGTTGCTCGAGCGCATGGACGTTGAAGGTATTGCCGATTTATCTGAATTACAAAGTTTGTAAGTGATGATAAGCGTCAACTGCTTTATCTAAGGTCAATCAAAAAAGCAGATACAATGCAAAAATGAAACAACTTAAGCGCAATTTTTTAGCAATTTTTAGTTTGCTTTGTATTTTGGGTGTGAATGCTCAAGATACTGAGCCTAATGAACTCAAAGCATATACCTATGAAAGTTTAAGAGCACTTGACTACGATGCTGAACTTGCTGAACAAAAAGATGCTGAAGGATTACGAGCCTATTTAACAGGAAATATTCTTGTAGGTGTTTGGGGCAAGTCAAATACTCGGCAGTATTTTGCACCTAGTGGCACTACTTGGTATCAAGAGGCTGACAATCCACAAAGTACTGGCACATGGCGTGTTCGTGATGATGGAAAGTACTGTTCAGTATGGCCACCATCTCGCCATGAAAGTTGCTACGACGTAAGTTTTATGGATGATGTTTTGTTTTGGCACAGTGGCAAACATCGTTATCCATCAGCAATTCAAGTTATCATTAAAGATGAATCAGAAAAAGACAAGTCTGAAGATCAGGATACTGAAGCATCAGAAGATTCTGGAATAAGTAGTGATAGAAGTAATTGAGGCTTAGTAGGGAAGACTAATACTCTATTCCAGTGTTCTATTCTTGGGCTTCTTCAATCAATTCAGATAATCTTGAAAGACATCTGTAGTGCTTTTTGGCATAGGCATTGTTTCGATAGCTTGCATCAAATATATCTTCTAGGCTAATAATACCAGAAGCACAAAACCCAATTTTCATGTCATAGAGTTTATCTATAAAGTGTACAAAACGTAGTGCACTATTTTGATCGGGGACAGCTTCTAAGTTATTTAAGTAGAGTACATCTATTTGGTTAAGAATGTTGCTGTAGCGAATTGGATGCATTTGTTCTAAAACAGTTTTTAGTTCGCTATGGCTGAGTGTAAAACGGCGATTTCGGGTATCGGTATTGGCAAGCCTAGACAATGTTTCATCATTAACTAAAGTGCTTAGACTCTGACGTTTTCGGTAATCAGGTCCATCTATGTGGAGCATCTCAAAACGTTCTGCAATACTCTGAATTTCCCTTTTAAAGTCATTGGCATTAAAGCGTCCTTGCCCTTGGGCAGCAGGAGGCGTGTTGGATGTTGTAATAACGTAGTTACCAAGTGAAAAGGCGTGAGCTAAAAATGTTTTTACAATTAGGGTGTTTCCAGGATCATCCAACTCAAATTCATCTATGCAGATGAGTTTATATTGACCAAGTTCTGTTTGTGCTGCTTCTTTACCAAGTGCACCAATAGTATAGACCAATTCTTGAAATGACATGTAGGCTTTTGCTGGGTTATCAAAAGCATTATAAGCAGACGCTAGAAGGTGTGTTTTGCCAACACCAAAGCCACCGTCAAGGTACAAGCCTTGTCCTTGTGGCGCGGTTTTCTTACGTCCAAAGAAGCCAGTTCTTTGTTGCTTTTTATTTGCTGACGAAAGTGCTTCTGATACAAACGTGCTAACCCTATCACTTGCAATGCCTTGACTTGGGTCTTGGGGAATATAGGCAGCAAAGTTTGTTTCACCAAAACGAGGTGGTGGGGCAAAGTTGCTAAAAGCATATTTGTCGGAGAGTATTAGGTCGCTCGAGCTGTATAGTTGCGCCATCTCATTTAGGCTAACCGAAATACCTCAAGCTTTGTGTCCTTAAGAATGTTTATAACAAATTTGCTATCCTAATGCAGATGCGACAAGTACCCTTAAACGAAAACATAAAAGGCAGTCTTTATTTACATTCCATGCTCGGTAGACATGAAACATGGGAAGAGATACTCGGAGACTTAGAAGCTAATCAAGTCAATAAAGTTGTTTGTTTAACATCTTTAGAAGAGATAGAAAAACTATCACCTAGCTATGCAGAGGCGATAGCAAAAAATCAATTGCCTTTTGAAAAACTAACACTTGCTATCTCGGATTTTGGCATTCCTGATGATGAAAATGGCTTCTTTACTGCTGTAGATAACATAGCAAAAGATATTGCAGATGGAGATGTGGTTCTAATTCATTGTGCTGCGGGTATTGGAAGAACAGGAATGTTATCAAGCTGTTTACTTCAAGCATTGGGCATTGAGGAAGAGGCTGCTTTAGCGCAAATAAAAGCTTCTGGGTCAGGTCCAGAAACCAAAGAACAGCGCGACCTCGTTTCAAGATTCTCTAGCTAGTGTTAGTGCTAAAACATCTTGTAAGGTCACGCTCAATAAATTATGTGTTTGGATGCTTAGCTAACTTGTCCTCTTACAAACCTTAAAGCAGTTTCAGCCAGTACCGCTGTACCAACAGGCATAGCAGTTTCATCTAAATCAAATTCTGGGTGATGCAAGAAGCGCTGTGGCGTACCTTCTTTCCAAGTACCTAATCGCAGCATGGCACCTTGGCTAGCTTTTGCCATATAAGAAAAATCTTCGCCACCCATTACAAGCGCACTTTCTGTTACATTTTCAGCGGAAAGTAGGTCTGTTGAGCAGTTGCGCAACCAACCAGCAACTTTTGGATCATTGTAGAGTGCTGGATAACCCCAGCGAACATCCATTTCATAGTCGCCACCTAGCGCTTTAGAAATTGAAAGTGCTTGCTCAACTTCTTCCACAATCTGTTTGCGAACGTCATCACCAATGCTTCTTAAGGTTAAATCTAGCTCGACATCACTTGGAATGACGTTACTGGCGGTACCGCCACTTAAGCGACCTACTGTAATTACAGCAGGTTCAGTTGGATTGACCCAGCGAGATACGATGCCGTGGATGGCTGTCAAAATAGGTGCAGTCATAAAAATAGGGTCACGCGACATATGTGGCGCTGCACCATGTCCACCTTTGCCTTTGATTTTTGCAAAAATAGTATCAGCATTTGCAAGCAAGTAACCATCTTTTATGCCTACTTTGCCACTTTCCAAGCTTGGGTCAACATGCAGTGCGATAACGGCATCTAGACCTTTGATAGCGTCATCTTCAATCATGCGGGTTGCACCACTTTTACCTTCATCGTCAGAATTCTCTTCTGAGGGTTGGAAAAGTAGGCGAATTTCTCCGTCAATGTTTTCTTCACTTAAAAGTTTTGCCACACCCATGAGCATGGTTGTGTGTGAGTCATGACCGCAAGCGTGCATTTTGCCATCGTTTTGCGATGCATAGTCTGCGCCTGTAATTTCAGTAATCGGTAGTGCGTCCATATCGGCACGCACACCGATTTTTGGACCCTTACCATTACCGATTGAGGCGACGACGCCAGTTTTACCGATACCAGTTTTGTGCTTGATGCCAAAGCTATCAAGAGTTTTGGAAACTAAAGCCGCGGTTTCGTGTTCTTCGAAGCTTAGTTCTGGGTTTTTGTGGATGGTACGGCGTAGTTCTGTAAGCATAGGTTGAAGTTGTTTGGCGCGCTCGAGCATAGTAATCTCCTCTGGTGAATCGTATTCATCTTTAAATTTCAATTAACAGTATACCAAAGCTCAAGCGCAGGGTGCTAATAGGTGCTAATTGTTACTAACTGCTTAACTTATGAATTTTCACCTTTGTAACTAAGTGCCTAACACAACGGTTATGACCCCGTAATTTTGTTAAACTCTACTAATACATTTTTGTAAAATAGTTTTTGAATGGACTAGACTAATGTCAACGATTGAATTTATTTCTGTGGGTCAAAAAACTGCTCAGCCGCTTATCTTTTTACACGGTATGGGTTTAGGTGCAGATAGCTGGCAACCACA
>CALHRJ010000109.1 GCA_938038395.1 uncultured Deinococcales bacterium
GCTATTGCAATGGCTAAGTACACAACAGGTGTTGGATATTAAATGAGACTACGCTGAAGATTTTGGTACTCTAATACCATTCTGAAGGCTATATACAGGATAAAGTACCTAATACAGGATAAAGTACCTAGTACCTTTGAAGCTATAACGATATTTTATACACACAAGGCACATGTTTTAGTGATGCCTTTGATCTGATAGGAAATTCGCAAATACTATTCTCAAGTTTATGATTAAACTTAAGAATGATAGGTTCCTCGAAGTTTATTTTGAATTAGCTAGATTAGGTTGACTTTAAGTCGCAAGAGTTTAAACCGACACTTAAACCATATTGTCGTGTAATTGTTCATTTTGATAGGTTGAGGCAGATGCATTTTAAAAGTTTTAATTTACCCCTTTTTATTTTACTCGTATTGACCGTATTTAGCGCTTTGTTTTTGTCGTTTTGGTCACTTAGACAAACCAAAGCAGTTATTAGTCAAAACACAACACCCATGTATAAATTGGCAAGCCAATTGCAGTTTGATGTGATTGTTTTAGGTAGTGAGCCAGAAGCAATAAGTAGTGCGGTTGCAGCTGCTGAAACTGGTGCATCTGTTTTACTCTTGAGTGAAGAGCCACGTGTTGGTGGTCTTTTTGTTATGGGGCAGATGAACTCTTTGGATTTACGTACTGAACCAGAAGTTATGCAACGGGGTATTTTTGAACGTTGGTGGCGCTTGGTGGGTAAAGGTAGCTCCTTTGATGTGCTGCGTGCCGAAGCTGCGTTTCAGTCTTTACTTAACGAGGCTGGTGTGGTGGTTGGCCTAAATGGTGAGATTACCCCAGTTTTGAATGCAGAAGGTAATGGCATTGAATCTGTCATATTTGCGCAGCCTGAGCTTGGTCAGGAGAACGAGCTTTTTGCCAGACATTATATTGATGGTACTGCTGAAGCAGATATTGCTGCAGATATCGGTGTTCCGTTTAGTATGGGTTTTTCTTCTATGGGTCTAGATGCACGTATGGTGGATACACTGGTATTCCGAATTGATAATATTGATTGGGGAGCTTTGCGTAGAGGCATTAATCAGCGGGGTATTAGTTACGCTGAAGTGAATGACCGAGTAGCTTGGGGACACTTTGCTGAAGATGGACAGAGTTTGATTAAGCGTTATCAAGCCCAAGAAGATGGTATTCGGTTACGTGGTTTGAATCTTGGCTTGCAGGATGATGGTACTGTTCTGGTAAATGCCCTCTTGATTCATGATATTGACCCTTTTGATGAGGTTAGTCGGGCAGAGGGCAGGGCTCGAGCTGAACGCGAGGCTATACGCATCATCGATTTCTTAAAAGAAGAAGGTGTACCTGGTTTTACAGCAGCTAGCTTTGGTGGCGTAGCGCAAAGTTTATACATCCGTGAAACTAGACACATGGAAACACTTTGTAAACTCACCGTTGATGATGTACTTGGTAACAAAGTTACTGCCAATGATGTGGCAGCAGGTGGTTATCCGCTAGATGTACAAGTATTAACTAGGAACGATACTGGCTTTGTCTATGGTGTGCCAGATATTTATGGTGTTGAACTTTGTGTAGCTGTGCCTACAGATACCACCAATTTGTGGATTGTAGGTAAGGCTGCTGGTTATGATCCATTAGCAGCATCTAGTGCTAGGGTTGTGCCTTTTGGGATGGCTTTGGGTGAGGCTGTAGGTATTGCTGCGGTTCAAGCTTTGCAATCGGGCTCGAGCCCTGTTGAATACGCTAGTGACACGACTGAAATTTCTAGGCTACGTTCAACATTACAACAGCGAGGTGCCTATCTACCTACTGTGAAGGATAGAGCGCCAACAGGACCTTATCAACATAAGAACTTTGAAGCTTATAAAGTGATGCGCAGTAGAGCTTTAGCACTTGGCGGTTATAGTAACGAACCAAAACTTGATGAAAAAGTCAAATCTATAGGCTATGTTTATTTATTGAGCAATGTCGCCAAACGCTTTGCAGGAGATGAGTTCTTAGGCCAGTCTTTGATTGCAGCACATAGTGACCAAAGCGAAACGTTAAGTAGCGATAAAGCACTAGAAATTACCAAAGACGTTTTGTGTTTGATGGATTATTGTGATGATGACGCCGTAACTCAATTGATGAGTCCGAAAGCTTTAGAACTGAGTCCAGAGGTTACTAGAGGACAGATTTATGAACTTGCTACTTCTGTAGCTGGATTGCTGGCCAATAGATAGAGTTTGTCATAAGAAATTTAAAAGCCTTGTTTTGGAGACAAAACAAGGCTTTTTCTTTTATATTTTCTTTCTCGTCATATCGCCCCACTCACCTTTTTTACCTAAAACTTGGAAACAAGCTACGAATCTTTCAAAGGCAATAACTTGGCGATAACCAAAGTTTTCCAAAATACTTGCTCCAAATAAGATAAATCTATCTTTTAACTTTGGATAGCGTGCTAATAAGAACACTTCGATAGCAAATGAAGCAATTGAAATAAGCACTGCCGTAAAGATTGTTAGGATCAAAAAGAGAATTGCAAAGGACCAGTTAATGTTCCCCGTGGCAATTAAGTAAATCATAATACCGTAGCCTAAAACTTCAATGATGGGTGCAACTGCTTCGAAGAGAAAGAAGTAGGGCATAGCAATCATGCCGATGCGACCATACTTTGGATTTAGAAATATATCTTTGTGAATCCAAAGACTTTCCCAAAGTCCACGCTGCCAGCGGTTGCGCTGCTTACGTAAGGTTTTCCAATCGTCAGGTACTTGTGTCCAGCACATAGGTTCTATAACAAAATCAATTTTGTACGGTTTTTTGTTTTCCAGTGCATGACGGTGTAAGCGTACTGCCAGCTCCATATCTTCACCAATGGTGTCGTGGAGGTAGCCACCCATTTCTATAACATCGTACCTTCTAAATATGCCAAAGGCACCAGAGATGATAACCAGCATGTTGAGTTGGGCAAAAGCACTACGACCCGTTAAAAAAGCGCGAGAATACTCTACGACTTGAAAGCGCTCGAGCCATGTCCGTGGCACCTTGATATCCGAAATTTGCCCTGACTCAACTTTAGCATTGTTGACAGGACGAATGGTTCCACCTGCTGCGACTAGGTTATCATCTTCTACAAATAGTCGTGCAGTTCTTATAAGCGCTTCAGCGTCAAGTAGGCTATCTGCATCTACTGCACAAAAGAGTGGGTATTTTGCAAATTGTAAGCCTACATTAAGTGCATCTGCCTTGCCACCATTTTCTTTGTCAATCACGATTAAGTTTGAGAAAAGTAGAGACCGATAAACTTGCTTAACAGGTTGCGTTTTGAGCGATTTATGACCATAGTCAGGAATCTCTACAAGCTGATAACTCTCTATTAGAATATCCATAGTCGTATCTTTAGAACCATCATTGATAGTGATAACTTCAAATTCTGGATAGAACAAATTTAGAAATGAAAGCAGCGATGCGTTGATGGTTGCTTCTTCGTTGTAGGCAGGAACCAAGATAGATATGGGTTTATAAAAATGCTGCTCGAGCAAATCTTTGAGTGCCAAGGTTTCGCTTCGCCTGAAGTTCCTAGCAAATTGTTTGGAGGCAAGCAACAAAGAAAGTGCATAGGTCAAATTGAGAATTACAAAATATCCAAGTACAAAGGCTTGGAGGATTAAAAGTATGGAGTTGAATGAAAAGGTCATAAGATAGCCAATCTCTGGATATAACAAATAATGAATAGTGAGAAAGGCAGAACCTAAATCTAGATTCACTACTTTTCTTCTTAGTGAGTATTATGACCAAACCTTCATGAGTGAAAGGCTAGCGATTTTAGCTGTGAGTTAATGTTCTAACTAAATTCTATAGCAAATATTTATTTTCTTCTAATGTTTCCGCAACCTTTGGCTAATTGCGCAGTACTGCCGTCTGATTAGGATAGGTGAATTACGCGTGCAAGCCGTCTACTAAGGATTATGGATGTGTTGCTTAAGCATCGCTTGTACTTAAGGATCACTTGTATTTAGGGATAGTAAGTTCAGATTAGGAAAGAGTCTACCGTGAAGAAGAATCAGATATTGCAGTTGTTGCTTTTATTACAACTGATAGTTGTTGTAGTCGTTGGTCTAAGTTTTTGGGACCGTACTAGGGCGAACATCGCAGGAAATACAGTTCAACAAACTGCCTGTGGCAGCAATAGTTGTAATACGTGTGCAACTTGTCAAACGCAGGACGTTTGCCCAACCTGTCAAACGCAAACCCAGGCCGTTTGCCCAACCTGTAGTGTAATTCCACAGATTGGTTATAATCAATCAGAAATGCAAACTGCTGTAAACAATGCTGTTGATGATGCTGTGAGTGAGGCTGTGAGTGGTGCTATGAGTGGTGCAGTAACCAATGTGGTAGATGATGCAGTAAATAATGCAGTGAATAATGCAGTGACAAAGGCTGTAGAAGCGAAATTAGATAGTACTGTAAAAACAGCGGTAGAAAATGTAACTGAGGCCGTAGTGGATAGCAAAGTTGGTGTCGCAGTTGACTATGCAGTCCAAAGTGCTTTAGATAACGCAGTAAAGAGTGCCGTAGACATTGCCTTTAAAGAAGCAGAAGGTCGATTCCTGAGCAATGCTACTTTGAACCCTGACTATAATGTTGGAGAAGCACAGCTCCAAAACTCACGAGCCTATGATCCGAATTCTCCTGAAGTCCAAGCAGGAACTCAGCCAGAGTTGACAGTACCTGTCGCAACTACCGAAAGTGAAGCAGTTAATGAAGAAGCAGCTCTAGCTGAATTTGACTCAGTGCCTGATGCAGTAAAGGCTTTAGCTGCTGAACAGTCAGATGATTTTGATGCTTTGGCGAGTCGAACTAGTAACTTTAAAAGTACAGATACTTCTTTTGAGACAAGCAATGATCTTCTTTTTGATGGTAGTGCACTGAAGTTCCAGCCAAAAACAAGTGATGATGTATTGGCTATGTTTAGGGGTGGTGCAGTTGATGATGATGGTGTGTTCATATTTAAACGCTTTGGTGAAGACCATACAATTTTAGCAGTGAATTCACCACCTTCTACAGCACCGTTTTACGGTAAAGAATCAACTGTTGCGCTAGTTCGCGGTGACGAGCCAAACGTAGAAGTTGTAGATTTTTATAATCAAGATTATCCAGAAGCAGGCGTTCGGCAAGCAGGTATTCGGGTGATTAAAGAAGTTGGACCAGATGTTACCAAGTCAGAATGGCTACCTTTTGCAATTGATTTTGCAGCACACGATACGCAAACAAAAGAGACGACAGAGTTTGAAGTCTTAAAGATTACGCCACCAAGTCCACAAGCAAATGTCCAAGTGAATGGCTATTTACAGATTGATGTTGTGAATGAACCAGGCGCACCACCAATTGAAGATTGCAATGCAATTGAAGAACACGGTCGTATGAAGGTTGATGCTCGTGAGGGTATTTCTCTACTGTACATTTGTACATCTGATGGATGGGTAGCAAAATAAAGTCACTATAATTCCTTTATGAATCACTGTGAATTAAAGTGAATCACAGCTAATGAGAGTGCATAGAATATTTTTCTTGGCACTCGCTTTTTCCTGGCTAATTCTAAAATTGAACAATATTAAGTTCATTTTGTAGTGTGTTTGTTTTCTGAGGGGTAATTCTAGTCGTATTTTAAGGAAATAATAATTACTTTAACGATTTCTATCACTAGCGAATCAATATATATAGACGAACTGCATTTT
>CALHRJ010000110.1 GCA_938038395.1 uncultured Deinococcales bacterium
GATTTAGGCACAGGCTCCGTTAAAGCTCTACTTTTGGATAGTAAGGGTTCTGTATTAAATGAAACATCAGAACCTTATGACGTTCATTCACCACACGTCGGATGGGCTGAAAGTAATCCTGAAGATTGGTGGCTTGCTACCTGCAAGGCAGTAAAAGCCTGTATGTTAAATTTCCCAACTGATGAATTACAGTCTATAGGGTTTTCTGGGCAGATGCACGGCACAGTATTATGTAATAAGGATATGGAACTTGTGCGACCTGCAATATTGTGGGCCGATACACGCTCTACGCCACAGCTCGAGCCCTACCGCTCCCTCTCTCCAAACCATAAACAACGCTTAGCCAACCCAGTAGCCACAGGCATGATGGGCGCAAGCCTGTTATGGCTCAAAGAAAATGAATCAGAGAACTATAACCAAGCACGTTGGGCACTCCTACCAAAAGACTGGTTGCGCTGTAGGTTCACGGGCGAAGTCCAGACCGACCCTTCTGATGCATCTGGTACTTTACTTTATGATTTGCTTGCAGATGATTGGGCTTTTGACATTGTCGCTCACTTAGGCTTAAGGGGAGATTTGCTTGCGCCGATAGTGGGCTCGAGCGCAATCGCTGGTCAATTAACCCCATCCGCAGCTCGAGCCTTAGACCTACCAAAAAGCATACCTATAGCAACGGGTGGCGCAGACGCAGCCTGTAGTGCCTACGGAAATTCACTAACTGAAACAGGTCAAGTCCAAATCAACATTGGTACGGCCATGCAGATTTTTGCGATTCAAGATAAACCAACAAGCAATAACAACCCTAATACCCATCTCTACAGAACAGTCGAATCTAATTACTACGCAATGGCTGCCATGCAAAATGCAGGCATTGCTTTTGAATGGCTTAGAAAAACCTTAGACCTAAGTTGGGAAGAAATGTATACGGCAGCAGCAACAGCTCCCTCAGGTAGTGAAGGTCTGCTGTTCTTACCCTACTTAACAGGAGAACGTACACCTCATTTAAATTCAGAAGCCAAAGGTACATGGCATGGGCTCACCTTAAAACATGAACGCAGTCATTTAGTTAGGTCAGTATTTGAAGGAACTGCTTTTGCTTTAAAAGATGGCATGATTGCTTTAGAACAAAAAGGTATTAGCATCAATCAATTTTCTTTGGCAGGGGGCGGAACAAGTGAACCCTTGTGGCAACAACTACTGGCTGATGTTCTACAAAAACCACTTTACGAAATTGAGTCTTCTTCAGCATCAGCATCCGCCAAGGGTGCTGCACGTCTGGCAGCAAAAGCTGTTGGTATTACTTTTGATAATTTCACAAGACAACCAAAGTTAGTTGCTGAGCCAAAACCCAATCAAGAGCTAGATGAAGCTTTCAATCAATTTCAAGACTTATATCGCTTACTATATTAATATCATGTCAACGTATTATGAAAAATAGCATTAACCCTTGTAGTTGAAGCCATTACCATAAACAATAATCTCAACGCCACCATCTACAACTCTAGGGTGACTTATCGTCAGACCAATAACACCGTCATAACCTTTATCAGATGCTTTGGCCTTCATTTTATCAAGTGCAATCTCTAAAGAATTATCGATGAGTGATTCATAGTGCGACATCGAGCCACCTGTGAGGTTACGAATATTTTCTCGAATGTCTTTCACAATGTTTGCAGCCGTCACAGAAGACACTGTTAAGAGTTCCCCTCTGGTTATCGCTGTATCAAGCGTATTGCTAGTATGCAGTTCCATAGTTAGAGTTTACCGTATTTTAGAATCTTCCTATTAGCCAAATCCCGAAGGTTAGCAAGGCTAAAGCATTTATTAACACACAGGCAGCAACCGAACCACCCAAAAGTGCGGCTAGTAAAGGATTGGATAGCGTTAAAACACTTTTATATTGGCTAAATAGAGTGGGGAAAGTTTGTAATAGCTCACGAAAATTTCTTATAACGCCAAACACTTTCCATGATGCAAGAAGGGCATGCTTGCTATTTTTTTGTGCGAATAAGCCTAACGCACCATCATCACTATTTAAAAGGTCTTGCTTCATCTCCCGAAAACTATTGGGAAGATTAGCACCTTGGCGTAGTATGAAGTACAAACAAAACACAAGAATACTTGGAATAAGAAATAGTGCTAGTAGCACCAAACTGGCATTTGCCAACCATGACCAACTCGCAATAACCCCTCTGAAGGAGTAAAACCATAACCACAGTGCGGAGACCGCAGAAAACATGCCTAGTCTGCGGCTATTTTTTGCTAGGCCTTGAGCGACCGTTGCAAGTTTGTTGACTTGATTTGAAACTATGTCGAAGCTTTGTTCGGCTTTGGTTAAGCTTAGGTTGGACGTTGCCAATTTAGTATGAGGTGTATTTTCAAGTGCATGGGCTTGTTCTGTCAGTTGGGCTCGAGCTGAAGTCCTCAACACATCTGGCTTTAAAGTATTTGATTCCAACGCTCGCTTTTCATCACGTTGCGTAATAACAATATCTCGTCTAAAAATCCTAAACGGATTGAATCGTCTTAAAGCCTGTATAAACCTCATCATTGACTTATTCCTTAAACTAAAACGTGACACGTAAAAACTGGTATTGCAGATGTTTTACTACATCCTCACAACACCAGTTTAGTCAATCCTGTCTTACAAAGACTTTAGGTCTTTACAAAGCAGCTCTTTACACAAACTCTAACGAGGTGGACGTTTGGTTAAATTTAACTTCTTACGAACATCCTCTGGACCCATAACCTTCGCACCCAAACTTTCGATGATGCCAACCGCATGTTCTACAAGCTGTGCATTGGTTGCTAACTCACCACGGCGAATCATCAAATTATCTTCTAACCCCACTCGCACATTGCCACCAGCAAGTACCGAAGCAGCTACGTAAGGCATTTGGCTTCGACCAAGGCTAAAAGCTGACCAGTTCCAGTCAGATGGCACATTATTGACCATTGCCATAAAGGTGTTTAGGTCATCTGGCGCACCCCACGGCACACCCATACAAAGTTGCACCAGTGCAGGACTTTTAAGAATTCCTTCGTCTACAAGTTGCTTCGCAAACCACAAGTGCCCAGTATCGAAGGCTTCAATCTCTGGACAAACACCCAAGTCGGTCATCATCTGACCCATAGCTCGCAACATGCCTGGCGTGTTGGTCATGACGTAATCCGCTTCTGCAAAGTTCATCGTGCCACAATCAAGCGTACAAAGTTCAGGCAAGCATTCTGCAATATGTGCCACACGCTCAGTAGCACCAATCATGTCCGTGCCAGCAGCAGTAGGTAGCGGATTTTCTACACCACCAAATACAATATCCCCACCCATACCAGCGGTAAGATTCAAGACCACATCAACATCTGCATCTCGAATGCGTTCAGTGACTTCTCGGTAAAGTTTTAAATCCCGAGCAGGTGTGCCCGTTTCTGGATCACGTACGTGGCAGTGAACAACGGCAGCGCCAGCTTTGGCGGCTTCAATCGCACTATCTGCGATTTGTTGTGGACTACGTGGTACATGAGGACTGCGGTCTTGGGTACTACCTGAACCTGTAACCGCACAAGTGATGAATACGTCTCTATTCATTTCTAATGGCATAGTATTTCTCCTATTTATATAGTATTTCTCCTATTATATTGCGAACATGCTAAAAGCAAACTTTCTGTAAATGTGTCCGAAGTTTACCTTTTTAAAAGTGCTATTCGCAAGCATTAGTTTTCAATAAGTGTGTATCAAAAATCAGCTATATCAATGCTTAGCCCTTATAACAGAACCTTATAAAAAAATAAGAATGTCATTCTGAACAATAGTGAAGAATCTCCGATAAGCCTATAAAACTATAGATTCTTCATTACATTCAGAATGACCTCAGTTAGCATTTAACATCCAACATTTTCAAAGACCTTATACTAAACTGAAGATAAATGTCATGGTTATGTTGTCGCTTGTATCTTCAAAAGAACCGAAAGATGAGCACTTTCCAACCTATGCCTATTTTTGGCATTATGAAATTCTTGATTCATTTCGGTATTATTTGCGTCAGTTTTTAGTAGCCTCACACAATAAAAAATGGGATGCCTTTATAAAGGCATCCCAAAGCAGGAAAGTTTTGTTTTGAGAATGTTTAGTTAATACGCTTACTGAGCAGGAGGTAGAATCACGCCATCAATAACATGAACAACACCATTACCAGCTGCTAAATCTGCAACTGCAACTTTTGCTGAACCATCAAGTACAACCATGCCATCTTCAATAGTCACAGTCACAGATGCACCGTTGACAGTTTCGACCATTGCAGTACCTTCGCCAGCTTCTACTGCTGCGATTACGTCTGCTGCCATTAGCTTGCCAGCCACAACGTGGTAAGTAAGGATACCAGCTAAACCATCACTTGCAAGTAAATCTTCTGCGCTGATATCTAGCGCTTCAAGTGCTGCACCAAATGCTTCGTCGGTTGGCGCAAATACTGTGAATGGACCTTCGCTTGATAATGTTTCAGCTAGGTCAGCTGCTACAACTGCTGCAACAAGTGTTGTATGTGCTTCGCTACCTACTGCAATATCTACAACAGTTGCTGGCATCATATCCATACTACTGTCTTCCATCATTTCATCACTTGCTGGAAGGATTACTGCGTCAATCACGTGAACAACACCGTTACCAGCTGCTAAATCTGCAACTGCAACTTTTGCTGAACCATCAAGTACAACCATGCCGTCTTCAATTGTTACTGTTACAGATGCACCATTAACGGTTTCTACCATTGCAGTACCTTCGCCAGCTTCTACTGCTGCAATTACATCTTCTGCCATAAGCTTGCCAGCAACAACATGGTAGGTAAGAATTCCCGCAAGGTCTTCGCTAGCGAGTAAGTCTGCTGCGCTGATTCCAAGTGCTTCAAGTGCTGCTGCAAATGCATCATCAGTTGGGGCAAATACAGTAAATGGTCCTTCGCTTGACAGTGTTTCTGCTAAACCAGCTTCTACAACTGCAGCCACTAGTGTAGTGTGTGCTTCGCTACCTACGGCAATATCGACAACTGTAGCTGGCATATCTTGAGCTTGCCCTAAACTAAAAACCAAACTTAATACAAATGCGAAAGATAAAATTGAACGCCTAGTAATGTTTTTCATAATGCTCCCTGAACTATTTTGGAATTTAGGTCATCAACACTCTTTGACGCATGCGATTCAAAGGTTGTATAAAGCCTGTTCAAGGAGTATATGCAGCTTCAAATGATACCGACCAAGTGCTGAGACACAATCTCATTATTCTTATTAAATCGGTTTGTACTCATTGCTACAATTTAAAGGTAAACATAAGTACAAAAAGCTCAAAGGTTGTACAATTTTAGTAACTTAACATCACATTTCACACCTCGACTTAGATTCACTCACGGGTCTAAATCACAAGCCCAAAAACTATCGAGATGTGTATTTTTTGTTTAAAATTAGGGTGGAATCGTATTTCTAGTAGATAACTTTAAACCTATGTTGCACTTTTTCTATGTACGATTCACTAATACAGAAATCAAACTTGCAACATCTTGAAGACTAGTCAGTGACTCTAGGTGCCGAACATCCTCACCATAAACAATGAGTGGCACAGGATTACGGGTGTGCCCTTTAGTACTTTTATCTTCTAAATTACCGTGGTCTGAAGTAATCAGTAAGCTATGGCTATGTGTCTTATCAATCTGACTGACAACACCTGCAATAAATGCGTCAAGTTGCTCTATTAAACTAACACAGTCCTCAAACTCGAATCGGTGCCCTGCTCTATCGCTTAACCAAAAATCATACACACACAAGTCTATATCTTCCGCTAATTTAGCTAAGCATTCGCCAGCTTCAAAAGGAGCGTAAGCGACACTGTTAGAATGTTCAGCAAAATACGCACCTGTTAAGTCCGCAGATATAGCCTTTGAATTATTGTAATCTTCTAAATTTCGCTTTCTTACCTCTGCCCTATCGAGTGCATAGGTCAACGAACTTAAGCGCAGCTTTCCTGCTGCAAGTGCATCAAAATAGCCTTGTGGATAGGCATTGGCTAAGGCAAGCTTTTTTTCTGCAAGTTTTAGTTTGTCAAATATTGTGCCTTCATCCAAAACTTTATGCAATGTTGGTCCCGGCCACGGTCCCATATGTCTACCTAGAACTTCAGACGCATTTTTTCCTGTAACAATTGTGGCTTGCCCTGTTGCAGATTGTGGTAACCCAGCAACACCTAAATTTGCATCTATTGACTGTACTAGTTTACTAGGGCTCGAGCCTTGCCTAAAAGCTGTGTCTGAAAAGCTACCTGACAACTCATCTAAACAAGGTGTCTTGGCAACTACAAATGGATTAACAGTTGCATCATCAGTACCGATGCCCACCCCATCTAGAAATAAAAAGATTAGACCCTTTTTGGGGCCTAACCCTTTTGACCCATCAAACATAGTCGCTAAAATTCACAAGTAGACTTTTTCTATTCGCTATCTGAATCTTTAGACTTACCATTTGGCTTATTACGTTTGTGGCTCCGTTGATAGCTATCACGACGACTACGTGGTGCATTTTTAGATGGTTTTGAGCGTGATGGACGACTACTATTGTTTGAATCGGTTTTTGCTTCTCCTGATTTTTCAGGTTTAGATGCTCTATCTGGTCTAGATGCTCTATCTGGTCTGGATGCTCTATCTGACTTAGATGGTCTAGGTCGTTTTGATCTAGCTGGTTTGGCTGGTTTTGAAGAATTTGAAGTACTGCTCGAGCCTTCCTCTTTTGCAACACTTGCCGTTTCTGAACGATTGCGACTAGCTGGTTTTGATCTACGATCACTACGTTCAGAACGTCCCCGTCCTCGTGTACTGGCCCTATCTTTACTGGTCCTATCTTTGCTGGTTCTATCCTTACTGGTCCTATCTTTACTACGACCACCACGGCTATTGCCACTGCCACGACCTCGGCCACCCCGACGTGAACGATCCCGCCTATTACTCTGGCGTATATCGTCATTCAGATAGCCTTCTTCTTGCGTGTAGGAATCAAGTTCAGCTTCAATGACTTGCTGACCAATGCGCTGGTTAAGTTTAAGAATATTATGCGGTGCTTCGCTGTCGATATAAACAAGACTTCCACCAGGATGCAACTCGAAAACCCGTGCAATTTTGAGGTCATTTCCTAGCTCGAGCTCAACCTCTGGCAACTGACGAACCGTCACATCTCGGCCTAACATCGGCACACGAACATATTCTTGATCAACAGGTATGAACCTTAGTTGAAACATTAATCCTAATGGGTCTTGATACGGCAATATGTAAGGCGCAGTCGCATTATCGCCACCGTCCTTGAATACTTTTACTAAACCAGCATCTCTATCAAAACGGACTTCATAGCTGCGCTTATGACTTTTATCTTGATTCTCTTCTCGAAAATACAAGCTATGAAAATCAGGACGATACAAACGACTTGATTGCTTCACTGTTTTTTCGTCTATGCTTCCTTGCAACGTCAACTTGCTTTCAAGGTAAACAATACGGCGGTTTTCTTGACTTTGTAAAACCTGAGAACCTATCTTGCGCCCTCTTATTTTTAATGTGTAGTGACAACTTTCAATCGTCATGACTATCCCTAACTCTGTAACAACCTTTATGGCTAAATCTTTAAAAACGCTAGTTTGAACAGCGTATTAGTTTCTTTGCCTTCATTGTAGCAGATATA
>CALHRJ010000111.1 GCA_938038395.1 uncultured Deinococcales bacterium
CGTCTATGACCCTATTCGTAAAGAATGTTTTAAAGCAATTAGAGGTCAGGGTGCATCTGTAAATGACAAAGCAATTCAGATGACAAGCTGTGAGACACTGATTGAAACAGTTGTAGCTTGTGGTTTTGGAAAGCTCGAGCACGTCTTACCCATCAGTCAAAAGCTACTCTTTGACCTTGCGCCTCAGGTAAGAACCCAAAGACGCTTTGGCGCATCTGCACTAGATCTTTGCTACTTAGCCTGTGGCAGAATAGACGCCTTTTGGGGTATCAATCAAAAGATTTGGGATGTTGCAGCAGGTGGCTTAATTGCTGAAGAAATGGGTGCAAAGTTCACTACTGAAACATTAACCACGGACCTAGGCATAACCAATCTATACATTGCTACAAATCAAACACTTTTCCCAACACTCTCTGCTCAAATCCATGAAAGTATTCAAGAAATTGAAAGCTTAGTTATTTCAGATAGTTAGCAGTCAGCTAAAGATTGGATTTTATGTTTGATATAACATCGCTCATCATCTTTATTTCTGCTGCACTTGCCTTAATCGTAAGTCCAGGTCCTGCGGTACTCTTTGTCATTGCTCGTAGTTTGGAGCAAGGTCGCGTGGCTGGCATTGTCTCAACGTTAGGCATTACTTTTGCTTCTTTGATTCATGTGGTTTTTGCGGCAATTGGTTTATCAGCCTTGCTTATGAAAAGTGCACTTGCCTTTAGTGTTATTAAATATTTAGGCGCAGCCTATCTAATTTATCTGGGTATTCGTGCATTAACTACTAAAGCGCAAGCAGCGAATGTACAAGAGGTCGAACCAGTCAAGCTTTCAACGTTATTTGTGCAGGGCTTTATTGTTAATATTTTCAATCCTAAAACAGCACTGTTCTTTTTGGCTTTTTTACCACAGTTTGTAGACCCTAGTCGTGGCTCTGCTTTGCTGCAAATTATTGTTTTAGGTACGATTTTTCTTGTAATGGCACTGGTTAGTGACAGTATGTACGCTGTTGTGGCGGGAACAGCTAAAGAGCTATTGCTTGGAAGTTCAGGAGTGAGTTTGAGGATGGCTCGAGCCCAAAAGTATATTGCAGGAACCATGTACATTGCCTTAGGCATCACCACAGCCCTATCGGGTAATAGCCGCCTTAAGTAGACATTTAAATCTCAAAAAGCACTATCTCAACTATTTATAAAGAAGCAGTTAAGTTTAAGTTAATTAAAAAACATGCCAATTTAATGCTTAAATTACTCTCGTAGTTGCACAATAGACTCCTTGTGTGATGTTTTTGCAACAAGCGAGGTCTATGTTATGTACCACCTCCTTGTATGCATACAGCACAACCTTAGGAGATGTATGACATATCAACGACGCTCGATCTTTAAAAGGATCGTACTCCCTGCGTGTCTTGGTTCAGTTTTGATACTTTCGTCGTGCCAAGCTGTACCAACTGCCACTGACCCGGATCCTGTAACAAAAAACCCAGACCATAAACATATTCTCGGTGTTGAATTTACAAGCCCAGATTCTGGTATATGGCCACCTCAAGCTTTAAATGCAAGCAATGTAACGGGTGTTCGCAACTATGCCAACGGCATACAACAACAAACATTAGCTGCTGGTGTAGCGGTCGCTGGTCGCTTTGAAAGATCAGACGCGCTAAGCACTATTCGAGGAAATCGCTATGCTTCTTTTGAAATCGATATTGTAAATGAAAAAGAAGTTGTTGGAAAAGAAGTTGAAGATGTTTTTGCAAGAACAACCTACTTTAACTACGATAGCAACCTCACAATAGATGCTTGGATAGACGGTAACGATAGCATCCAGTACAGTGTAAAACCTGCCTCTCAAACTCAACCACCCGAAAATAGAGAAGAAGAAGCTAAAGCTATAGAACTTGCTAAAGCTGATTTGCTGAGCCTAGGGTATAGCGATGTTACCAGCTTGACTGGAACTGCTATGTTAGCTTTTCCAACTGCTACAGAAGTTGCGAGTACAGGTCATAATTTTTATGCTGAACGTATTCTTTATGCAACTTTTGGACAAGGGAATGGTGAAGTACCTGTCTATAAAGCACTTGTGAATTTATCTCAAAATACTGTAAGTGGCAGTGGAAAGATTGCGTCTTACTAATGGAAAGAAATATGAAATTAAATGACCTCCTTGCTGGCTTAGTAACACGCGTTTTTACTTTTGCACTACTATTTGGTTTGTGCCTTGGTCTCATGGGTTTTGCTTCGGCACAGTCAGGTAACATAAATTGGAATGGCTGGAACTTTAGCTATGAAGCAGGTGCTGATCGCTCTGGTTTAGTGCTTAGAGATGTTGCATTTAATGGCAACAAGATTTTGGCTAAAGCAAGTATGCCCGTAATGCGTGTTCAGTACGATGGGGATGTTTGTGGTCCTTATGCAGATATCTTATCTACCTCAACCTTTGAGCCTGCAAGAGCGGGTGCGCCAGATTCAGCGTGTAATAACAAAACGCTTTGTGAACGTACCTTTACCCAAAATGGTCAAGAAAAGCTCGAGCTAGGTTTGAACATCCAAATTGGTGAGTATCAAATTTATCAAAGCTATTATTTTACACCAGATGGTACTATGGACACTCGTGTATTTAGCCGTGGTTTACAGTGCCGTATTGATCATAGCCACCACCCACACTGGATGCTTGATTTCGATATTGGTGATTCTGCCAATGATCAAATCCTTAAAAATGGTGATGATTTACAGTCAACAGAATTTAATGATCGCAAAGGCTCATCTCAGTTTTGGACAATTCGTGACAAAGTTACAGGTGATTCAGTTACGCTAACACCAAGTGCTGAGGATGGCGTTTTTGATAACTTCTCTAAATGGGATGTTGCAGGACGTCGTTATGTAAGTGGTGAAACAGGTCGCTGGACCAATGGTGCTCGTGGCGAAATCGGAAACCTGTATAACAATGGTCAAAACATTGATGGTCAAGATATAGTTTTCTGGTATGTATCACACCTAAGACATTTATCTAGTGAAGGTTCTAGACTTTGGCATGCATCTGGACCAACCTTAAGGGTTGGCAGTAGCACTACATCACCTCCAACTACACCGCCAACCACACCTCCAACTACTCCTCCATCAAATACTGCGCCAACTGTGGCATTTGCATCGCCAACGAACAATGCAGCTTTTACAACAGGTGCAGACCTTGGTGTAGTCATTAATGCAAGCGATGCCGAAGGTAGTGTTAGCAATGTCAAGCTATATCTCAATAACCAGTTGGTCCGCCAAGAAAATATTGTTCCTTACCAATGGGGTACAGCAAATACAGCTGCAACAGATAGTCCGCTCCTTAACCTAGCAGCTGGTAATTATACCCTTAGGGCTGTAGCTACGGACAATGCAGGGCTTGAATCAAGTGCAAGCATTTCTATAGTTGTGAGTGATGATACATCACCTCCACCACCACCTCCTACAACAGGCGGTAGTAACCTACTCAGTAATCCAAATTTCGATTCGAATAGGAATAGCTGGATTAGTTGTGGTGGTAGTTCCTCTACTGCAAACGCAACAGGCGGCGAATTGCGCCTAAGCAATGGTGGTTGTGTTTATCAAGAGATTGCGGCAACTGCTGGTCAAGCTTATAAGCTAAGCTGCGATGCGAAACGAACAGGTTCAACTTGGACTTCGTTGTATCTTTCTTTTTCAAACAGTAATTTTGCAACACTTGCCAATGAAATCATTCCAATCACAACATCAAGCTTTAGTAACTATAGTGTGTCTTTAACGGCACCAGCTCAGACAACCTACGCTGTTGCTGTTATGTATAGTGAAGACGCCAGTAGCTTTGATAACTGCGTATTGGTTGAAGATGATGGTACGACAGGTGGAGAGCCTACAAATCTACTGCGAAATGCTGGTTTTGAATCTGACCTAGATGGTTGGTTTAACTGTGCTAACGCAAATAATACCTCAGTCTCTACAATTGCAAGTTCTGGTACAAAATCTGCCAATGTTAAAAACAGTGGTTGTTTGTATCAGGAGGCTCGAGCTGAAGCTGGCGCAAGCTATACCTTAACTTGTAAGGGTCAACGTACTACTGGTTATACATCTCTATCATTTAGCTTTTCTGATGTTGCATATCAGGCACTGGCTAACGATACTAAAGTTGTAAATACCTCAAGCTTTACAGACTATAGTATAACACTTACCGCACCAGCAAACACACGTAATGCAGTTGTTGTGTTCTACAGTGAAGGCAATAGTAACTTTGATGATTGTTCAATTGTGAAGAACTAAAGTAGATATTGATTAAGTCATATAGTTAAAAATTTAAGCACAATAGAAATACCGTTGGTGTTAAATCCAACGGTATTTCTATTGTAGTGCTTGAAACGCAACTATTGAATAAAAGTAATTTTTTGTAAGGATGCTGGTTGAATTAGCTCAGGGTAATTAGTACAATCACCATCGTCATAAAGTTCTTTAAGTTGTAACCAAAACGCTTCCTCTGTTTCTGCAATGCCAAAGGAAAAATACGGCTTGTCTTCTTTATACATGGCTATCCAAACATCAAGCTCAACATTGTTAGCATCACTATAAAAGACTTCGCCTTCTGGAAAGCTCATCCACTCCGCAATAAAGCTCGAGCTGTCAAAACCATAAGTAGCACAATACTCAGCAATAAGCTTTTCCCGATTTCTACTCAGTTGTTCCCAAGCATCATCTTCTTGCGTTTGGCTTACATTTGAGTAGTCAGGTCGAATCGCTTTTACAATCACAAGCTTTGTTTCGTATTTATCTATAACTTTATATAGATTAAAGAAAATAGATTCAGTAGCCATCTATAGCTTCTCCTAAAGACAATCCTATTGTTTAATTTTGTGCAAGGAAATCTTGACGTTCTTGCCCTTTTAAATCTTTAATTGCATATAACGTAACTGTACTAGAGACATCTTTGTTACGAAGTTCCTGAACATAGTCCATAATGCGTTCTTTGTCTGCTTTCATAAGATCTTTTAGTGACCAGCCTACCCCTTTTAGAACTAAGTCTTCACTATCAAATATCAAGTTATCGCATAATTCGAGTGCGACATCCGTAAATTTTCCTGACTTAGCAACTTTACGTGTAAAGAGCACTACACTGATTCGTCTAAGCCACATATCTTCATCACTATTCCAAACACGAACAAGCTTTATGAATTCATCAGGATGATTAAAAAGAACATCTCGAAGCAAAGACGCTGTAAATGAATCAACCTTGCTCCAACCGTGTATGCAGCGAATCAACTTATCTAATTCTTTAAATTTATCTGGGGAATAGTATTCTGCGAATGGCTCAAGGATGAACAAGCCAACACTTTGTTGTTCACCATATCTGGATTCAATAAGTTTAGT
>CALHRJ010000112.1 GCA_938038395.1 uncultured Deinococcales bacterium
GTTTCAGATGGACATCACCTTCAGTGACTCTACAATCAGCGGTGAGTACTTTTTCCTAGACGACGGACCCAGATTCAACTTAATGGGTGATCTCATGTCTGACGATCCTAATGATAGAAACTCACTTTGGGGCATGACAACCATAGCAGATAGTGGCGAACTGGCTAATCAAGAACTAGGTAATCAAGAACCACTAGATTTCTTCGAAGTTGAACTCGTCAACCCTCGCTTACACTACGACGGTCCAGATTCAGAACTAGACAATGTAGCACTCCGTGGCTTATGGACTTCAGGTGCAGGTTCAGAACCTGTACCCTTTGAAGCCTACGCAGTTGCAGAGTATGTCTTTTTAAACATGACCAATGGTGACCATATCGAAATAGATATGAGCTACCCTTACTTCTTGGTGGAACCGTGGAAAAACCTTAATAGCAAGATGACTGAAGATATCTCAGGCATGGTTGATTTCTTTCAAGAAGGTCAGCTTGAAAGCGAAGAATACAATCTTTTAGGTTGGGGTTCATCCGAAAGTGTACGAATTCATTACTTGTCGGAGTCATTGGTTAGTCTTCAAGATACTGGCTGGATTTACCTTGGTGGCGCTCATGGTAATAGTGCTTCGATTAGTCGTAACTTTGCACGGCTTGAAGCTTCTGGTATCGAGAGTGATTGGATTGAGCTCGAGCTCAGCAATTTATTCGACGATGACGTAGATTATGCCAGCGAACTAGAAGCAAACATCTTACTTGAACTAGAACAGAAAGAAGCAGCGTGGGTTGTTGATGGTTCTACAACAAGCATCACACCTGAAGACCTCTATTCGGTTTTAGTAAGTCCAAAAGGTTTTGACATCAGCTTTGACCCTTACCACATGGGGCCATATGCTCAAGGTCATATCGACATTACGCTTCCTTTTGAATATGTTGGACCTATAGTGAATGAAGAAGGGGTACTCAAAGAAGTGCTCGAGCTTAGTGGATTTGATATAGATGATTACAACTAATTTCTAATCAACCAATAGGCTATCTGCTTTCCTGACCCTACTAATTAGTTAAAGTAATAGTATGTTTAACTAACCACTGCTTATCTTCTTGGTATTCCATAACTTCAACTTGATTTACACGAAGTTGTAGCGGAAAATTAAGTTCTTTAGTTACTTCGCTTGCTAAACTTACTAGATTTTCAGGTGAACATTTTGTAACTGTTACATGTGGAATACTATCAGGAAATGCCCCACGGTAAAGTGGTGTATCAGGAAATTCAGAAGATAGAGATTTTAGAATTTCTCTAGTCTCCTCCTCATTTTTCAAAGCAAGATAAACAACACCAGCCTCAAAAGTTTCTACTCTATCAAGTACAAGATCAAAAGCTTTGAAGTTTTCCAAAACTTGCTCTAACTGCACTAAGTCATTAGAAGAAAAGGGTTGCCGCCAAGGGTAAAGTAAAGTTATATGAGGTGGCAGCCCTAAATCTACACTACTCCATTTATCAAGTATTGCAGATAATTCAGGAAATGAAAAAACTACACATGAGAGAGTCTTAGTTCCAAAGGATGATTTTGTCACAAAAATGCACACTCCTCAAATAACTACCTCTGCCCCTTACGACACAAATCAAAAACCTGACACTCCCGACACCTAAAGCCAGGATTAGGCTCAACATTGCCTGCTTTGAATTTTCTAAATGCAGCTCGAGCCTTTGTCTGTTTTGTTTTAATCTGTCGCCAAGGATAATCAATACCTTTTGGTATGACATCAATCGGTGCACTTAACACAGGCCAAACATATAGTTTTACTTTATGGATACGCCCTTGATAGTTTTCTAGTAAATGACCTGCTGCCCACATTTCATTCCAACGGTTTTTTAAATAGCTTTCAGCTTGTTCAGCATCTTGTATGCCTGTGGTTTTGGTTGTGGGTGCGCTAAAGCGGTAAATGCTTGCTTCACCACCACTACGGTAAACGGCGTCTATATAGGCTTGTGGACTGCCTTTTTCAGGTAGGCGAATACCAAAGGTACACTTCATTAAATCTTCTTTGTAGCGTTCTAGCCAATGTGCAGCTTCTGGATAGTCTGCGTAATTACTTTTTAAGGTTTCTATACGCGCAGGATTCAGTTTGGCGTAGGTCCGCATTTCAGCAACAAGGTTGACCCACCACGGCAGATTATCGCTATCTTGCATTCTTTCTTCTGCCCAATAGCGAAAGGCACAATCATCAAATTTTTGTAGCTTTTGTAGGCTAATGTTTCCGAGCTCGAGCGCCCCTAAATCAGGCTCGAATTCCCCGTCTGTAAATAACTCCAACTGGCTACCAGCAGGCACATCAGGCAAAACGTCTAGCCTAGCCTCCCCTACTAGCGATAGTTCAGGCACCAGTGGTCCCCCTGTATTTGCTTCTGGATATGTCACGACAACCGTATCACCACGACTTAGCAGCTCTTCGAATAACATTTCGTCTCTACCTTGAAAACGCTTAGGTAAAACCACACCACTAAATACCGCTTCAACTTCTTCACGCAACTCTTCAGTGATAAAATAGTCTTCGCTTTCACCAACCGTGTAAGAACCTTCAGTTGCAGACATTAAATAGACTTTTTTGAAGCGTCTACCCGACACAAGTCTATCGCTTAATAAGGCTATGCCACCATTTGGTTTATTGAACTGGAAGCTCTCTTTTATCAAGCCAGCCCACCAAGCACGAAA
Organism: uncultured Deinococcales bacterium; assembly: GCA_938038395.1. Taxonomy (GTDB): domain Bacteria; phylum Deinococcota; class Deinococci; order Deinococcales; family Trueperaceae; genus CALGZD01. The sequence continues at coordinate 2,705 of CALHRJ010000112.1, forward strand.
GTGTTGTTGCGCTTCTACAGACAAGCTTTCTTTTCCTACTAGGTTAATAATATGTTCTGCTTCTTTAGCACGTCGCAAAAGGAGTTCTTTGTGTTTATGCCAGTCTTTTAGTTCCTGCGTATAATCTTTACCTTCGATGCCATCTTTATCCCAGCCTAAAAGCACAGGGATTTGTTCCATAATTTCAGTTGCCCACTGCAGCGGCTGTGTAGTGACTTCTAAAGTTTTCAGCCACTCCAGCCAATCGCTTTCAAGCTTGGCTGTTTCAGTTTTTTTACTTAGCTCTGTTGCAAGCTGACCAATAGCATCTCGCCCTGCGATGCCTTTATCGAGTGCAGCTCTTGCTAAGGGTTGCAATTTAGGAATTGCTAAAAGTTTAGATGCAGTTGGGTAATCAGGCAGCTCTAATAAGTCAAGCAATAAATTTCCGCCAATAGTATCAGCAAGTGCTCTGGGACTTTCATCCATCAGTGGAATTTGATATTCATCTGCTAACGATAAAAATGCTTTGATACTGCGCTGAGGCAATATAACTGCAATATCTAAAGGATTAAGGTTATGTTCTGCTAAATCTCTTTTCAAAGAGCGCAATACCCAACGTGATTCAGCAATTGGATTGGTTGCTCTATAGCGTTCAATGGTATTGGCATAAGGCTTGTCAAATTCAAGTGTAGCTTTTAGTTCTGGTGGTGCTTTTGGCAAACTCAGCCACACTTCGCAGTGCTTTGCAAGTTCTTGATAGATGGCGACTTCGTTCGGACCTGTTTCTCGAAATCCATCAATGATGATTAGGTCAGGCTCTAAGTCTGTTTTAGGGTTTAGCGTAGCTACATTTTCTCGTAAATAGTCAAGCGTAGCAGTTCTAAAATCGTCAAAATCCCACTCTTCAAAGCTTTTTTGTTCGTCTTCGTAACGCTTAAAGACCCTTTTAAACCGCTTTGTCTCGGCATCTGGCGTAGGAATATCTTCAGACCTTAAGCCAAAACGTTTGGCTTCGGCAATAGCGACGGAAAACAGTCGTGCCTCGCCTGGTGATGGAATGGCTGTATCACCATCTATTTTTGAAAGAACTTCACCCACCATAGATATGCGCCTAGTACCCACCATAGGTTTATTTTTTAGCTGTTGCCAAAAGGCTAATAGGCGGTAGTACAACTGCTGCTGGCTTAAAAATTCTAAACCAAGCACAGCGCCTTCTTTAGTTGCTCGGCGGTAAGTTGCATCTCGCTGATTGGGCAAGCCTATCCACCAAACAAGTTTGTTGTCTTTACAGGCGTTTATGGCGATATCGAGGAGATGTTCTGTTTTACCTGAGGCTGGGGGACCGACTAAGAGCTTCACAGTTTTAGTTTACCTTATTTTTTGAATATCTGGATTTATCTTGCACTTGCAATAAAGGGTGCGTCCCGCTGAAGGTTGAATGTATAGTTGGGATGGCTAACACTTTATTATATTTCATAGGGACGCACCTTGGAAGTTTTTCAAAAAACGAAAAACTTCTACTTGTGTTCATTTTTTTTCAACCTTTGATAGGACGCACCCTGCAATAAAGAGATATCTGACTAAAGCTTAGTACTGGAGATTCGAAGCATTTGATTTAACTAAAACGTTACCGAAACCATAGCGAATACACGAAACTATGACAAAAATATCACTTCTATAAATAATTATTAATCCTCATAGTTAGTAACTCAAGCTTTTTAGGTTCTATACTAGATCATATGTTCGTTGGACGCTTAGTCACGTCTAGAGCGGCAAAACTGTAATCACCTAGCTTTAAAGGCAGCTTTCAGCTTCAAATTATGGTTTTAGCATCTCGACTAAGCTTCAGTAGATAGTTTGTGTTTAGGGCTTAGAACTATTAGAGCTCAGAACTATTAGGGTTTAGAACTAAACGCTCTTAGTAACACAACACACTTTAAGTAGGTTTGGGAGAACACCTTAAAGTGACAAGTTAATTCAGGAGGAGAAGGGTAGCTAATATGCTTACCTTTTCCTGCAACAATTTAGGGAGAGGAAGGTATTTATGGTTTCCAACACGGAATCTACTAATGCTTTAGCTAAGCAATTGCCAATAGGCTATTCTATTCAAAATTATACCATCAAGGCATACTTGAATCAGAGCTATTTTGCCAACTGTTACTTAGTCGAAGTACCTTCAATAAGCGGGGACAACCAACAAGAAAATAATACTCAAACACCAAACAGACAGCTTGTTTTAAAAGAGTATTTTCCATATTTTGCAACAAGACAAAGTGATTTCAGATTAGATGCTGGTGATTTTCAAGAGCATCTAACCTGGGGTAAAGCACACGCACTGAAGAAGGCACAGTTCCTTACCCAAATGAAAAGCCCACATGTAGCTAAAGTTCGTAGCTACTTTGAGGCAAATAATACTGTTTACCTAGTTCGTGATTACTATGAGGGCATGACTTTAACAGAGTGGCTGCGCGACCGCAGGCTCGAGCACTTAGTACAGAAACTTGACCTATCAACAGATGCAATATCTGATGCTATGTTGGGCGAAGTTAAGCTTTCCTTTGAAGATACCCAAAAACTTATTTATCCTGTCATTGATGCTCTAGGTTTTATGCACAGTTATCGTGCCAGAGAATTTGCCTACTCACACGAAAATATTTCACCAGATAATATTTTTCTAGAAAAGACAAAAGATGGACCTCGCGCGCTACTATTTGATGGTATAGGTGCAGGTGCAAAAATAAATCCTGACCTACTCGCAGTTGGTTATAGTCCACCAGAATCTTACGGTCAATACGAAGCCTATGAGCCTTCTGGAGATGTCTATAGTCTTGGAGCAATCCTCTATAGCTTATTGACTGGCAGTGCGCCTGACCACGCACAACAGCGTTTAACCGTAAACGGTAATGCCGACTTAGACCTTAGTGGCATAGACGCTGATTTAGACGATAAAATCAGTCAAGCCCTTAATCCTAACCCAACACAGCGGTATGGTTCTGCACTTAGCTTTTTGCAAGCCCTGCAAGGTACTGGTATTAACGAAGTCAGTAGTTTTACCAATGAAGTGTCTGAAACCCTAAATCCACCAATGCCTCAAGATCCAACTTCTTATATAGAACTCAGTGAAACCTTGGAATCAGCACAGGTAGATCCTGCACTTAAAGCAACAGAGGTTAATACCATCTTGTGGTCAGACCCAAGTGAAGACATGTTACCGCTTAGCTATGGCAACAATGCCGGCATTAAAGCAACTGGTATTGTGGTAAACGAAGCAGGCGTTCAAAAAAATGATACAGATGATGTTGTATTTGATCATCCAGATTTTTATCAGCCAAGTGGTTCAACTCAAGCAGTAAATGCCGTTCAAGCAGGTGAACTAGAAGTTGTTATGAACCCACCCATAGGGCATGATGCATTTGAACCAGTTGATGCTGACTTTGAAAGTGCTGAAGGAACCAGAATTGAACTCGGTGCAACAACCTATAGCTACAGCGAAACTGTAAAGCTTAGTGAAGCTACTAACCAGCTTACGCAAGACCAGTTTAACCAAGATCAACTTAGCCAAACCCAGATTAACCAAAATCAAGTTAACCAGGGTCTGACAGCTCCTGAAAGCTTCTTAACTCAAGAACGCGAAATTGGTATTGAAGAGGCTAAAACCACACTTTTTTCTTTTAATCCTGTTCATCCAATGCAGGTAGAACATCAAGCAAAATTTGGTACAGATATCGTTGGTTCAAGACAGCAAGAAGAAGCACTATTACACCATGCTGAACTACTCAAAGGCAGTACTGCCTTTCAATATATCGATGGCAAACTGAGTAACGACAAAAGTGAGTTTACTTTACAAGAAGACTATACAAATACTGTTGTTTTTGATGAGGGATTGAATCCTAAAAGTCATATTAAACATAGTGCTACCTTAGCTGGAGAAGCACTTGGTATAACAAATGCAGCACCAACGACTGATGCAACGACAGCACTGAAACAAACAGGAATCAAAGGCTTAAGCCAATGGCCAATATCAGCACTAACTAATCAGCAAAGTCATACAACACGAGAACGTAAACCTGTACAACGCCGTAAGCAAACGCTAGTCGAGATATTCAAAACAGGTTTTTCTGAAGAGAATGCTGCTGAACATGTAGGAGGAACTACAGGAGAAACAAGTTCTCAAACTACTAGTATAAATAATGCTGTTCGTTTTAGACCTCAGCTTGTATTGCGGGTTATATTAATGGTTATGTTGCTTTGTGCTTTAGGAGCTTTGCTTTTTAGTTTAAGACTACAAACACCAAGCACACCCTTTCAGAATGGTACGGCTCGAGCCTCCTCTGGCCCTACACAGAACATCACGCCAAACATCACGCCAAACATCACCCAGGCAATCAAGTACACGAGTAGTACTGAGCCTAAACTTGCAGAAGGCGCACAACTCACAGTTGTTCCCGAATTTGTTTTACAACACCATAAACAAGCCGTTCGTGCGGTTGCCTTTAATCCACAAGGTAACTTAATAGCAAGTGCAGGCGACGACCAACAAATACACCTTTGGGATAGTGGTTCTGAAAGTATTAGTAAAACACTCAACCCAACCGTAGGTAATGCCTTTATTAAAGACATCGCATTCACAACAGACTACTTAGCTTCTGTAGATACGGATGGCATGGTTGTACTTTGGGATATCTATGCTGGCGCAAGAACTAAAATAGATCTCTACAAACATACTGCTGCACTCAACACCGTAAGCTTTAGTAGCGATGCTACTTACTTAGCAGCAGGTGCTGAAGACGGCAAAGTATTGATTTGGGAATTTTCTGATAATCGTTTTGGCAAAATGAGACTTATAGACATGAGTCAAAAAGCGATTAGTAACTTAAAATTCCACCCAGACAATAATGCACTTCTAGTTGCTGTAGATGAAGGCTTAAGTGTACATCTCTGGAATACCCAGCGTAATCGTGAACAAGTCATTATGGCTCGAAATAACATGAGCCGCTTGAACGACATACAGTTTAACAGTGATGGTTCACACTTAGCACTAGCTGGGTTAGATAAAGAGAGTATGGGCGTAATAACTGTTTGGAATATAGAGACAAGAAAGCTCGAGCTTACCCTCTACCACCCAAAGTTCCGCTCTGAAGGTTTTGCTATTCGTCCTGAAAGTGCCAATAGTGTTCGTGCAATCACAGCAGACCCAAATGGTAAATGGTGGGCTTCTGCTGGTGTAGATGGCAACATTCACCTGTGGGACACATCTGGTGCATTGATGCAAAGCATAACAACAGGTCAAAAAGGCATTTATGCTTTAGATGCAAATCCCCTTGAAGCAGGTTTTGTGGCTGCTGCTGCAGATGGTAGTGTGCAGACTTGGCTTTTGCAGTAAGTCTGTATACTTGAGCTTATAACGTGTTCGAAAATACAGCTAAGCAAGTATTCACTTAAAAATGTCATTTACTCAACCATATTCCACTAGCAACCGAGACATTATCTAAAAACATGTTCAGGCTTTAATACGGATTCAAACAGAATTGGTATTAAGCTGTATACTTTGACCTATGCAAATTTTAGTCCTGAGCTCGAGCCTCGATAAAAATAGCCGTAGTCGTAAACTAGCAAAACTCTGTACCCAAACTTTAGAAAACTTAGGCGTAGCTACGACCTATGTAGATTTAGCAGATCTTGATATCCCTAACTTTGACAACGATACTATCTATCAAACAGATATCTATAAAAACCTACATAAAATCACTGAAGAATCAGATGGCATCGTCATGTGTAGCCCTGTTTATAATTGGGGTCTAAGTGCTGAGCTTAAAAAGTATATAGAGTATGTTGGGTCAACCCCGCAGGATGGCAGCCTACGTGGTGCTTTGTTTGATAAGGTCATAACCTTTGTAAATGCTGGTGGTGTTGCTGAGAGCTATACTGCCTTTAGAGAAATAGCAACCGCACTCCTGCTAGATTTTAAATGTATTATCAATCCTTACAATGTTTACGCACACGATGAAAACTGGCAAGATGAGCAGCTTATAGAGTACAGGCTCGAGCGCATTGACAAATCCATGTTCGTTATGATGGAACTTTGTAATCTACTATCAAAACGAACTTACTCATCAGACTGGGAAATATAGCGAACTAAAAGTTGATTAGAACAATAAGTACTATTGATGCTTCTAGATCAAGATAAGAAGATTTGCTTCTAACTTCCTATAGTCAAAGATTCAAAATGTACCAACTATCTCTTTGGATATTATATATGGCTTTTGCAAATATAAACCCACCAGCAACTTGTAGAAAGATTACCAAAAAAGAAGCATATCGGCATCAGGTTGTATTATTAAGCAAATCAAATTGCTGGAATTAATACTGCAAATGCTAATAGTCTTCAAAGAAAAAGCGCCAATCATTACGATTGACGCTTCAGCATTTTAACTATGTCTAGAATATGTCTAGAGTTAGTTTTTTGGCGTAAGTGGTGTAACAGCCTGATTATCTTCTTCACCAGTACGTATACGGTAAACCTTTTCTACAGGTATGACAAAAATCTTGCCATCCCCAACATTACCCGTACGCGCAGAAGACATCACTGTTTTTACAGCTAAATCCACAAACTCATCTGAAACACCAATCTCAAGTTTGAGCTTCTCACTAAGTTCTTTTTTAACTCTTGTACCTCTATAAGTCTCTACTTTTTCACCTTCACCACCGTGCCCTTTAACATTAGAAACGGTAAGTCCGTGAATATTTTTTTCAAAGAGTGCAGAGATTACATCTATCAGTTTTTCTTTTCGAATAAAAGCAGTTACAAGCTTCATTGTTATTCTCCTAAATCGCTAAGTACCAAATCACAATTAAAATCAAATACCTGTTCATTGTGATAGTTCATCCTGTACAAGTTCAGTCAGCAATTAAACCAACCATAAACCAATACCTCGAAAGTAATGTCAAAACCCAGTGGTCGGTTAATTTTAGCTCCATCAAAAATCAGTAGCTGGTTAATTTTAGCTCTATCAAAATTAACCCCGTCAAACCGTCCTTTGGTTTGACGCTTAGTCCCCTATAGGAATAAGTATGGCACCTTCACCATCACTGTAGGCTTCTTCACCATGCATTGCAACATCTAAACCAACATCTTCAAGGCTCTCTTGAGCACGAAGCGGGAAGAACACTCTCGTAATACTCGCAATAACAAAAGTAATAACAACGCTATAACCAATAGCAATAAGCACAGCAACAAGCTGAGACATAAATTGCTTCATGCTACCGTCAACATCGCCACCCCAAGTAGTACTGACAAAGACACCTGTAAGAAGTGAACCAACAATACCACCAAGACCGTGTGCGCCAAAAACATCTAAAGAGTCATCCAAGCCACTGCTTGCACGCCACTCAATAAAGAAATAACAAGGCACTGTCGTAATCAAACCAACAACAATTGCAGCAATTGGTCCCATAACACCAGCACCTGGCGTAATAGCCACAAGACCGACAATAATCGCAGTTGCTAAACCAACCGCAGTAACTTTTCCTGTACGGAAGTAATCAAGCGTTGCCCAAGCTACGATTGCAGCAGCAGGTGCAAGCAAGGTATTGGTCATAGCCAACGCAGCAGTTGCATTTGCTCCATAAGCACTACCACCATTAAAACCAAACCAACCGACCCACAAAATACCTGCGCCTAAAAGCGTAAACGGTACTTGGTGAGGAAGCATAGCTTTATTGCCATGATCCTTACGCTTACCAAGCATAAATGCTAGAACCAATGCAGCTACAGCAGCGTTGATGTGAACAACCGTACCACCAGCAAAGTCAATCGCATCATTTAGACCAAACAGGTTGTGCTCGCCAAAGTCAAAAAGACCGCCGCCCCAAACCCAAAAGGCCATAACTGCGTAACCTAAAACACTCCATATAGTTATAAAGAACATATAAGCACTAAAGCGCATACGTTCAACAATTGCACCAGAAATAAGCGCAGCTGTGATGATTGCAAAAGCACCTTGGAAGGCAAAATCCAAAATTTTCGGAATACCGTCATCGCCCGTTGTCGAATCAAGGCCAATACCATTCATACCAAAGAATTCAAAACTCAAACCAATCAAGTTTACGTTTGGCGAACCATAAGCAAAGCTGTATCCAATAACAGCCCAAGTAATGCTCACAATGCCAAGCGCAATAAAGCTCATCATCATGGTATTCAGGGCATTTTTACGACGGACCAAACCACCGTAGAAAAAGCCAAGTCCCACAACCATAAAAATAACAAAAGCAGTTGAAACAAGAATCCAACCCGTATCTGCACCATTAATTGTAGAGGCAACAGCTTCTGTTTCTTCTTGAGCCCCAACTAAAGACACTAAAAAGAATACACAAAGATATGCAGCAACGATTAGGGGTGCTGCACCTTTCTCTATAAAACGCTTCAATAAATTCATCAAATAACTCCTAGTAAAATTTACAACCAAGCTAAAGTTCAAAACCAAGCTAAAGTTCAAAACATTTGGAATGATTGCTTAACAGCCAAGCCTGTCTGTTTTAAAAAGCTTCATACCTTTAGGCACTTAATTCTTTGAATAAATGGAATTAACAAAAGATTAAGTAACCTTCACAAAATAGAAAGTAGCACAGCCTTTTAAGGATGTCAATTGAAAAACGTTACTAAAACGTTATTTATATGTACGATTTACAAAAATAACAGCCAAATATTAAATTCGTACTCACATTTTATCCTAATCGTACATCAATTATCAGTCAAATATGTGATTCAGTGGTTATTTTACTAACAATAAACAAAATTATGTTTATCAATAGTTAATTATTTTGGCAAAAACACTGCCAAAAATAGTGTTTTGTCCGTTTTGCGCTAATAATCGAGTTAAAAATCACAACAGCTTGCCTAAAAACATGATTATTGACAGACCGCTTAAGGTAAAAACATACAAGTTTTGCAGGTGTACAAAAAAATAGTGACATTTTGCAACTATTGTAGAGACAGCAAAAAAGTGTAAGCAAAAGCATACACTTTATGCCCATGGTCTATTAGTCGTCTTTAAGAACATTCATTCAATTACAAAGTTGAGTCTAAAGTACATAGATTTTCTATGGGTTTACCTATATGCTGTGCTAACTATGGACTACTATGAGCTTTTAGGTTTGGATAAAACAGCGGACGCAAAAGAAATTAAATCTTCCTATCGCAAATTAGCGATGAAGTATCACCCTGACCGCAATCCTGACAACGCAGAAGCAGAAGAAAAATTCAAACAAATTAACGAAGCTTACGCAATTCTTTCGAATCCAGAAAAGAAACAGCGTTTTGATACCTATGGCAGTGCTGATCCTCAAGCACAGTTTAGTGGCGACATCTTTGACATTTTTAATAGCTTTTTTGGTGCTGGTGGTGGCGTGGGTGGTGCTGGTCAAGCAGCACGAAGCCGTGGCTTTGATGGTGAAGACTTAGAGGCTAACTTGGTAGTGACTTACGAGGAGGCTCGAGCTGGCGCAACTGTCCCCCTAAAAGTTGACCGTATGCAAGCCTGCGACAGGTGCGATGGCAACCGAGCTGAACCCGGTAGCGAAGGCAAGAAAACCTGCCCCAGCTGCCAAGGTGCAGGTCAAGTAAGACGCCAAACGCAAAGCATCTTCGGCACTATGGTTAGTAACCAAGTCTGCCAACAGTGCCGTGGCGCTGGCGAAGTCGTCGTTACTCCATGTGGAAAATGTAGCGGTGCCGGTCGTCAAAAAGCGACTGAAAGTGTTGATGTAAGCCTACCTAAAGGTATCGATGGTGGTTACCGTTTACGCATTCCCCAAGAAGGCAATGTTGGTATTGACGGTGGACGTAAAGGCGATTTATACGTCTATATAGATATAGAACCGCACGAAAGCTTCACTCGCGATGGCGATGATTTGCATTACCAGTTAGATATAGGTGTTGCTCAAGCAACACTTGGTTCTGCTTTTGAAATTCCAACGATAGATGCTGAAGAAGAAAACGAAGCACTCAACGTTCCTGCTGGTACACAACCTGGTACCGAATTTCGCCTACGTGGCAAAGGTATGCCACGTTTGCAACGCTCAGGTGTTGGTGACTTAGTTGTTACTGTGAATGTTGTTGTTCCAAATAAGCTTTCTACAGAAGCAAAAGAAGCTATGGAAAACTACGCTAAACTTGCCAATGAAGAAATCGAAGAAAAAGAGAACCTAATGGATAGAATTAAAGGGTTGTTTAGTTAAGTAACTTTAGAACCTTATGAATATTCTTATAACAGGTGCAACCAGTGGAATCGGCTTCGAACTCGCAAAGCTATACAAGCAAACAGCTCAACACAAACTGGTTTTACTTGGACGCAAGTCTCTCGGTAATATAGCAAGTGATATAGCAAGTGATATTGATAGTAGTTTCTTTACTACAGCTAACTACTATCAATTAGACTTGAGCAAAACACACGAAGAACACAAAGCACTTGGTTCATTTGAAAAGCTTAGTAGTTTTTTAGCTGAGCAAAAAATAGACCATTTAGATTTAGTTATTCATAATGCAGGTGCAGCTCTTTATGGCCCTAGCCACGCACATAGTGATGACACACTACAAGACTTACTAAGCACAAACTTACAATCTCCTATTGCGCTCAGTCATCATCTTTTAGCTACTGTACAAAAAAATAAAGGAAAGCTAGTATTTATAAGCTCTGTCGCTGCACATTTAGCAACTGCTGACTATGCTGAGTATGTCGCAAGTAAAGCAGCCTTAGAAGGGTTTGCCAAAAGCCTTCGTGCAGAAGCTGATGTTCGTGTGCAGATTATCCGTCCTGGTGCAACTAAAACGGATATCTTTTCTAAAGCTGGTATTACAACCGAGCAGGTAAATCCGAGTTCTTTTAAGAGTGCTGAGGATGTTGCTAAATCAATCTACACAAGTGTAAATACTTCAGACTTAGATACTACGATTCAAGTTAGTAATAAGGTTTTGAGTTTTGTAGGGCGGTTCTTTTCACC
>CALHRJ010000113.1 GCA_938038395.1 uncultured Deinococcales bacterium
TCCCTATTCATAGCCTGCGGCAACAACCCCTTCAACTCACTAGCAGCGTGCCTAACCAAAACAGCTTTGTACTGTTCAAAGTCCGGATTCAAGCCAATAACCTGTTGCCCCTGCAAATACTTTGCAACATTCGCCACCAAACCATCCTGTCCAAGAATCACGACAATATCGTCTGGTTCAAACAAAAACCTATCTAAGTCACTTCGATTAACCCGACTCAAGCGCCAACTACTAGGTACTGCTTGCATTGTCACATGTAGTGCTTCTTCAAAGCGTTCTTGCCTACCACTGAGTACTGCAAGATGGTCTTCCATATTTCGTGTTTTTAAAAAGAAATTTACCTGTGACTTTGTGCCATGTTTTTCGATTAGCATTTGTAATTCTGTTGGTCTAGAAACAATCACAACTCTTGGACTGCTTGACATAGTTCACCTCCCATACCTTGTTCTATGGTTTATGCGATAACGCATTCGCGAACGAATGCGTTATCACTAATTCAACTTAAATCTTATGAATCTAATGACTTAGTTTGAAATGATTTACCCAAGTCTTTAAAAGTAGCCAATAAATCTGGTGTAATGTTCAACTGATCCACTTTTAAATCTTCTGCTAAGCGTAGGAAGGCAACTGCCATAAGGCTCTCTTGTGACATATTGTCGTAAATATCCATCTTGGCTTTGACACCTTCGTTATAAGCATCATCTGATAAACGCTTACTTTCAGCTTTGGCAATACTGCTAATCTGTAATCGTTCAGCTTTGGACTCTTCTTCAATCTTGGCAGCAAGTGCTAATTCTTCAGCCTGTTGACGTGCATTCTGACCTTGTTGTTCAATCAAGGCTTCTTCTTGCTGCGCTAAAGCTATACGATTCTGTAATTCATTCTCAGCAATCGCACGTTCTTTTTCGACAGCTTGCGCACGACGAGAAAACGTTGCTTCATCGGCCTGTTGTTGGATAGCTTCGTTGGTTGGCATTTGTAAAGCACGTTCAACATCGCTATTTGGTTTAACTGCGGATACACGGACCGAGACAATCTCTAAACCCATGTCACTTAGGCTTTGTTCAGCCTTCAGATTTTGCAAAATATGTTGGCGAATATGTTCTATACCTTCAGTAAGCGTGTCTTTTAAATTGATGCGGTTGAGGTAATCAAGCGCGAACTGTTGCGACAACTGCGTGATGAGTAAAGAAAGCTCTTCAAGTGGTTCACCAAGATAGTGACCTTTGCTCAAATCAATGCTAAAGTCCACTCGTTCAGCTAAAAGCTGAGGTTCGTAAATGCGGTAAGTGATGACACCCTGCACACTCAATTCTTGAAAATCTTTAGAACGACCTCGAAATATAAAGGAGAGGTTTTTATCATCTATAGGAATCGTTGCCAAACTTGCGTTGAGTGGTCTAAACCAAAAACTTGCTGCACGACCATGATGTTTTAAATTGCCGTTTACGTAGTGTAGAACGTGCGTACCTGTATCTGCCCTGAAGTGATTTACAATTGGAAAACGCTGAATGATTGCCATTGTTCCTTCTCCTCTTGTGTGCTTGTTTAGGAACAAACACTTAGTTAGATGCATTAAGCATATATGCTTAATGCATCTTTGTCAATAGCTGTTGATTTTAGGCTATCTTCATTTGTTTTTGGTAGTTTGATTTCCAATTCAATAAAGGCAAAACCAACTTAGAGCAGCCTTTAACGCTTTCTACTTATGAACCTGCTAAACTAGCTTATGAATTCTCAAGCCAGATCACCCATCATTAGTCTAACTATGTATGGTCGTAATGAAGTCAAAGTAGATTCGATTCATTACGATGAATACTTTTCAATTCCTGCACATTATGTCGATGCAGTAAGGCGTGCAGGTGGTACACCCATGCTTATTCCACCTGGTGGTGAAAACAGTGCAGAACATTGGCAATCCATCCTAAAAGTAGTTGATGGTGTCATCATCATTGGTGGAAGTGATGTACATCCAAGTCGCTACGGTGGCAATGCTGAACATCCAAATCTTACAAAGCACGATTTAGAACGTGATGCCAGTGAACTAGCCCTGACTGACTGTTTGCTGAACGATACATTGCCAGTATTTGGCATTTGCCGAGGTATGCAGGTTGTGAATGTTGCACTTGGGGGTAGTTTGGTTGAACATATACCCGATGTACAAGAAAAAGACATTCATAGAAATGAAGAAGGGGGTTGGCAAGTACAGGGATTGATTGCAGATGCTGACTCTAAACTTGCGAAGACGATGCAGGCTACTGAAGTATCAACCTATTCAGGACATCACCAAGCTGTGAAGACATTGGGAGAAGGTTTAAGAATAACTGCACATGCGCCTGATGGCATCGTCGAAGCGATTGAGCTTGAAGAACACCCCTGGTTTGTGGCTGTACAGTGGCATCCTGAAATGTCTGCTGCTGAAGATGAAACACAACAACGTTTGTTTGATGAGTTGGTAGAGGAAGCTAGAAAAAGACAACTTGTTTCATCATATTGATGCAGTACAATCATTTATCTTGACAACTATACCTATGAAAAAACTACTCTATATTTTTATAATCCTAACTATACTTTTCTCAATTGCACTTGCAGATGATGCTCAGGCAACTCAAACTTCGGAAACAGTGGAAACAACTGAAGTTCCAGTTTTTGAATTTTCACCAACTACACGGCTGGCGGATGTTTGCCCTCAACTAAGTGATCCAGATAGCTACCCAGAAAATCAACGTTGGCAGCGTGTTATTACTGAAGCTGATAATGGCATACTTCTTAGGACTTCAGACTTTCGGACAGATTTTAGTAGTGTTGACTTTGCGCCTTTAGTTAAATCTTTAAAAGCACAAGGTGTTACATTAGTTGTTGCTCAATTACCACCTAGAGCGCTTGTGTTGCAGGACTTCTTTTTAGCAGGTACTGTGCCTGTTGGTTATAGCGTGAGTGAGGCAGAAAAGGGTTATGTGGGGTTTGTGGGGGAGGCTCGAGCCGCAGGAGCGCTAGCCCCAAACCTCTACGAAGAAATCCTTCGCACAAACACCCAAGCAAGCTATTACTTAGCAAGAGATAACCACTGGGATTACCATGGCGTAAAACTAACAGCCCAAAGCATTGCAGAATTACTCAAAACAGAAGGCTTCGAATTCACACCGCAAAACTATAGTACTTATGAAGGCTTCAAACTCAACATAGATGGTGAACACGCCAAAACAGTATATAAATTGTGCAATGTCAACCTACCACTTATGAAATCAATAGAACCTATTACTGATGTTGTAAAAGATGCTGAAACAGAATCCACTACAGATGATTCAACAAGCACACCTAGTGAAGCAACGTCCCTAAGTCTATTTGGTGACAAAACTATAGATGTCGTTTTAGTCGGCACAAGCTTTAGTCACGAAGTTCGCAATTTCCACGGCTATCTTAAAGAAGCTATGTCTACAGATGTTCTGGTTTACCAAGTACAGGGGCAAGGGGTTTACACACCTTTTGTAGAATATCTATCTTCTTCCAGCTTTCAAGAAAATAAACCCAAAGTTATCATTTGGGAAATCCCTGCTAACTTTCCTGTGACTGCTAAAAAAGGCATGGACCAAATTGTTACTGCTGCAAATAGTAGTACTTGTGAAACATCTGATAAAGTTGCAACTACCCTGTTAGAAGCTGGGCAAAAACAATTTACACTTTTAAATCGTGAATTAGATATTCCTCAAAATGGCTACTCACTCATACGCATTGATTTACCAAAACCACCAAAAGATATCAGTGTAAAACTAGTTCATGCAAATGGGGAAAGCGTTCCCTACCGTATGAAACGAACACATTTGAGTGATTCAACACATCA
>CALHRJ010000114.1 GCA_938038395.1 uncultured Deinococcales bacterium
TAAACATCTTGCTGTTATTGCAGTAGCCTACTTGACGTTTGTTTAGTTTTGATAAAGAAACATGTTTCTTTATCTCTTAATCTAATCGTAGTAAACATGCCTTAAGCAGGTGTCCCAAATTAGTTAGAAATGAGATAGGAAAGGACTAAGTTTTAACAATGAACTTGCGGGATGATGAATTCCTCAACGCTTGCTTCGAATTAGATTTTCAGAATCAATATAACTCTAAGTCAGAAGATTTCATATCGATACATCGTCTGTTTGCTACGATGCTGTTCAATAGGATGCTTCTTATTCTTCAACTGCGAATCGGAAAATTGCAGTACAGAGTACAAAGTAAATCAGGTCAAAACCAGCTAGGAATTTTAGCCAATCTTTGGCTTGTTGAAGCTTGTCAGGCGCAAGTGCAATTTCGCTAGGTGGAAGAACAGCTATTTTGAAGAGTAAGTCGCTAGCTTGCACAGCAGCAAGTAGTACGGGCACAATCACTGGAAACATAAGCACAGGCAATAGAGATTCTCTAGCTCGCAGATTTGCTGTTAACGCTGCATAAAAGGTTGATATCAGTGAAAAGCCTAAACAACCAAGCAGAACTGTAAGCAATAGCCAAGGCCATTCTTTACCCAAACTCACATTAAATAAAAGCATTGTGGTTGGTAGAACTAGCAGTGCAAGCACAGATAAAAACAACCAATTAAAGAGGAGCTTGCCTAAGTAAATTGTTTCTCTAGGAATAGGGAAGAGCAGGAGTTGTTCAAATGCACCTTCATCTAATTCTGCCTGAAAACTTTGAGCTGATGAGATAATCCCCGCAAAAGCTAAACTTACCCACAAGACACCTGCAGCAGCATTTTCTAAAAAGATGCGTTCTGGACCAATTGCGAAAGCAAGAATAACCAGCACAATGGCTGAGAAAAATACAGTGGCAACGGTAACAACTTTACTTCGCAATTCTTGACGCAGATCTTTTTGTGCGATGGTTAAGAGTGTGATGAGTTCAGACATAAAAATTAGTCAATTCTTGAGAGTCTACCTTGTTCAACAAAAAGTGTGACATCAACAAAGTCTTTAACTCGAGCCAATTCGTGTGACGCTAAAACAACCGTTTTATTTGAAGCCACTGCCTCACTAAGTAGTTCATCAATAAGGTTTCTGCCTGAAGCATCAAGTGCTGCATAAGGCTCGTCGAGCAACCAAATGGGCGCATCTGCAAGAAGAACTCGAGCTATCCCCAAGCGCTTTTTCATACCACTTGAAAAGGTCCGTACCAGTTTTGTAGTTACATTGCCTAAGGACACCTTATCCAGCAATAGTTGAGTCTTTTCTTTTGCATCATCAGCACTATGTCCATAAAACTTAGCAGCCATTTCTAGATTTTCAGCAGCCGTCAAACTAGGATAACTACCACCCAAAACGCTTAAGTAGGCAATATGTTTCCTCACCTCATTAGATTGTTTTTTGAGCGAATGACCAAAAATGAATCCATCACCTTTACTTGGTCTAAGTTTGCTAGACAGAATACGCAACAAAGTTGTTTTACCTGAACCGTTGCTGCCTTGTAAGCACAAGCGCTTACCTTGTTGAACAGTTAAAGATATATTCTCTAGAACAAAGTTAGCACCATAGCGCTGCGAAAGCTCATCTAGTTGAATTGCCGCAATAGAGTTTGTTAGGTCAGGTTGTTCTTTAGAAACTGGTGTTTTCGGGTTAGTAGTTGACA
This sequence comes from uncultured Deinococcales bacterium, assembly GCA_938038395.1. Classification (GTDB taxonomy): domain Bacteria; phylum Deinococcota; class Deinococci; order Deinococcales; family Trueperaceae; genus CALGZD01. The sequence continues at coordinate 1,721 of CALHRJ010000114.1, forward strand.
TTTTTTAAGTTCATGATTTAGAAAATCTCCCATGTAGACTGTTATCTTAGCAAGTAGGTAGGGCAAGTATTCTAGGGATTCTCCTTTTTAATTTCTGATTTAATTTCTGATTTGATTTCTGAGTTGCTAACCCATTAGCAAGTTTTCCATAGTTTTCCATAGTTCAGCATAGTTTATTGAGCAAGCGATTGTGCTTTGATAACTTTTTTAATGAAGTTATTTAAGAGGCATCTTTATCTTGTGTACCTTTGCTGTTGTACTTGTATACTTTATGTTAGTATAGATACAGTATAAGCCATAAAGCTCTGTTTCTTACGTCTCTTTCCTATACTTAGTACGTTTCAAGATTCGTTATTTAGAGTAGCTAACGGACCTAAATCGTAAATATGTGTACTATTATCTAATTTTTCTTGCTAGGTTTCAAAACATTAAATGAAGGTTTAAAGATAAGGAAGATAGTTGCATGTCACAAGCAGCAAGCAAGCCCAAAACTACGGTACAAGCAAGTCCTTGGCGTAAAATATTTGAAGATATTCGTCGTTCTGTAGGCAATAAAAGAGATGATACGGGTGTGCTGGGCAGCATTAACTGGTTGCGTAAACAAATGGAGCAAAAAGGTGCTAATCCAAATGTTGTACGTAACATCATTTACCGTGATAAAGGCAAAATAAACGATAAACGCATCCTTTTTGAAATCTTAAACCAACTTTGGGTTGAATTAGGTCATGAACAGCTACAAGTACCAGAATTGGAAGTTTTACTTTCCACAGGCGGTAGTGCTGAACAAGAAGTTATGCAGCTCTTGGGTCGAGAAAAGCGTCGTGCTTATCGCAGCTTTGTGGGTGCAGTGCGAAGTAGCTATCCACCAAAGCTTTTGATAACTGGGCGTCCTGGTGCAGGAAAAACCTTGCTTACTGACTATATTCAGCAGGCACTTGAAATGCCTCCGAGGGCTGCAGAAAAAATCCTTCGTTTGGAATTTAGTCGTAATGATTTGGCTGCATCGCTAAGTCGTTTGAGCAATGCAATTGGCGTGAACGATGAATTATTTGAATCACGCCTTGTTAAGATTGCTTCATCTACAGCCTTTTCTGTTCAAGCAGATGCACAGGCTGATGTTGCTAGGGCTATTATTGAAGAATTACGCTATAACGAGGAACCACTTGTACTGCTTTTGCATATTTCGCAAGTAGTTGGTTCTAGTGACCAAGAAGATACTCTAGGTCTGGCACCTTTACGTCTTAATACGGCAGATGTGCCAAGAGTAAATTCTACAGAGTGGTTGTGGGTATCGTTGCTTACCCCGCTTAGCCGTTTACCAAATATTAGTATTTTAGTAAGTATGGTTGATACGCCTTCACGGGTTGTTTCATCGCTTGGGCGCTTTAAAGATCCCATTAAATTAAGCCCTCCTACTGCAAGCGAGGCAAGACGTTTTGTTAAGGCGCGTTTGCCGCACCTTGCTACAGCACAGCAAGAAGCCTTAGTCAATCGTGCAAAGCGTTCTTTTGAAGATTTACGAACGTTGACACTGCTTGCGGAAATCCGTGAACCACTTAGCCGAAGCGATGAAGACGTTGGTCTTAAACTTGTCTCTCAGTTAAGTCATTTAGTCCATACTGCTGGCGATGTTAAGCTTAGAAATTTTTTGGGTGCGCTTGCAACATTGTCATTGCAGGATTATCCATCATTTACGACAGATGCTTTGAACCATGTACGTGAAAGTGAAGAAGCATTTAATAGCATTACGCAAGCTTTTTTGGATGTTGTACCTGGCGAAGTAGATACATGGCGTTGTTTTTCTAGGGCGTTAGCTAAGAATTTACGTGAAGAGCTGTTACTGAGTGACCCTACGTTTTACAGGTCATTGAACGCTCGAGCTAGCGAAAACTATGAAGTAGAAGCAGCTGCAGATCCGCGTAGCGAAATAGGCACACGCTATGTTTATCATTTGATTGAAGCGAGGCTATGGGAGCAGCTCGAGCAATGGTTGCGCCTCCACAGCGTTCAGCAGTCTTTACTACGTAAAGTATGGCGTTTAGCGAGCCAAGAACTTCGCAATAACCCAAAAGACACAGAAATTTTTGAGGCAATAACCCTTCAAGTTGCTGCCTACTATGTCAAACTTGGTAGCCACAATCACCCAGATGTCGTAGAAGCATTAGGTGTACTGGCAGAATCACAACAACCAGAACTACGGGCTTGGTCGCAACTCAAACGTGCTGAAAGTGAAGTCATCAAAGCCAATTACGATATGGCTGAAAAGCTTGTTGAAAACTGGCCAGATATAGATGATCCAACCTTAAATGCTGAAGTAACGCTAGTGAAGGCAAGTGTTGCACGCTGGCGTAGTCAATTAGATGTTGCAGCGGAGTTAATCGAGCAAGGCGCACGCCAAAAACTTGAAAATATTTCACCAAAAAGTGTTTCGGGTGAACTTGTTCATGCCAAAGTGTCTGTTTGGGCAGGATTGATTGCTAAAGATAGAGGCGAATTACATGAAGCTTTGGAGCACTTTAATAATGTGCAGGCAGACGATGACCTCATTCGGGCTCGAGTTGCCTTCCAACAAGGTGACGCTTTAGCTAAATTAGGTAAATACGATGCTGCACTTAAATCTTTAGAAAAAGCACTCAAACTTTCTAAACGTAGCGAAGCTCCCCTTCATGAACAAATCCGTTATCAATCTCGTTTAGCGCATCTATTACGTAAAAGAGGCTCTCTTAGTGAAGCAAGTAATCACTTTGCTGAAGCCATGAAAGAATTAGAAAATCAAGATACTTTAGGCATTGTCAGGGATTTTGAATGGGCAAAATTACGCGATGAGCGAGCCTTAAACTTACTTGCAACAGGTCAATTTGATGCAGCTATTTTTGATCTTTGGAAAAATATAGAAGTATTTCAGAAGTATCAAAGTATCTATGAAGTAGATGCTACCTTTAGAATTTTAAGAACAACCCTACGACTCAGTTTTGCCTACTGGTGTCGTAGCCTTGGTCAAAGGCTTACTAAACCTTTTATGAAGGCATTAAATAGCCAAGTTGATCACCCAGATGTTTTACACGCTAGACAATTGTGTTTGACTGTTCAGGAGAGTCTAGACCAAAAGGATCAATATCATTTTGGTACTATCTATAGAAGTTACTTACTGATGTCTAGTCTGGTTGCTAGCTCAACAGAAGAGGCAATTGAATTTGCAATAAAAGCCTCAGACAACGCAGTTTATGACTATGATATAGCGCTTAGTGCAAGCTATTTGAGTTTAGCTTATTTAAGAAACCAGTCTTTTGTGGAAGTACTAGATAGTGCGTCTAAAGGTCTTGCGGCCATAGATAGATTGCAAAACGATTCAAAAACGAAACGCGAATTAAGCGATGAAGGTTTAAATGCTTGGTTATTAGGGCTAAAAATGCAAGCCTATGCAATAGATGGTAATAAAAACCAAGCAATAGAATGTTTGATAACTGTGCTCTCTAAAACAAGTCTTGCTATATATCATGAATCTGTTTTAAGAGCATTTGCGGAAATAGCCGAGCAAGATATTGTAGGGTGGTTAACCCCTAAACTCTGCGAACATATGAATATTTCAGTTGACGATATTTTACAAAATAGTTATGTTCGTTTAGCAGATGCCTTGGTTGTTCAATGGCAGCAAAAGTAACAGAGATTTAAATTTGGAGAACATGTTTGAGTGATTAATACCATCGTTAACCTCTAACATTGTTAACCTCAAATAAGTACGTGCGCAAAATTAAGTTACTTTATCTGATTAGGTACTAAACCCCTACAGGATTGAATATTCGCTACGATTATAACTTCAAAATAGTTAAACCTAATCCTTGATGTTTGCTTCGAACTAGATTTTCAAAATCAATGAGACGCTAAGTCATAATTCAGACGCTAAGTCATTAAGATTTCATATCGATACATTGTCAGCTTACTGCGATGCTGTTCATTTACTTCGCTGCTATGTAACTTTAATGTTCTTAATAATTAGCCTCAACTAGATAAATTATTGGTATATCCATATTTAACGACTTAAATCAACAATAAATTGCGTGACTTTTTCTCATGAAAACTACTTTTATGAATGAAAAGTGAGCATTTGGACTGTGAGAAATCTTGCATCTATTGATTTTATATTCATCCACGAACAAAAATTCGATTAAATCCCACATATATCTCATAGTAGATTGACAGGTGCTACCAATCTATGGGATACTTCTGTAGAATTCACGACAGGACAAAAGCCGTATTGAAAGGAGGTGTAATCCACTTGAAGCGGTATTATGTCTTATGGGAATTCCTTTTGAAAATTTGTTAAGAGCATTTAAGACTCTAGAAAATAAAACATATGAGGAAACAAGGAAACTCTAGTTTTATTTCTTCTGTGTTGTGTTGTTATCAAAGATTCGGAAGTGCTTTAAAAAAATCTTGAAACTTCAAGGGGAATACATAACAATGAGGAAAATTCTTTTTTCAGTAATAATTTTGGCTTTCTTTACAGTTTTTGGTAATGCCCAAAACGTAGATTGCCCATTTGGCTGTGTACCAGACGCTGGCGCACAACAAACAAGCGTAGCTTTATGCCAATCAGGTCCAAGCTTCTACCCAGATGTAGCTGCAGGTCACTGGTCACAAAGCGCAGTGAGCCGTATTTCAGAACTAGGTATCATCATCGGTTTTCCTGATGGTCAGTACCGTGGTAACGAAGGCTTAACTCGCTATCAAGCAGCGCTAATGTTCCACAGACTAATCGAATGTTACTTAGGTAACTTAAACATGGGCAATGGTGCCCACCCAGTATCTCGTGCAGAAATTGATGCAATCAACCAAGCTATCGCTGAGCTTCGCTCGAGCGTTGGTATGGGTGGTACAGGTGCAACTGGTGCAACAGGCGCTACTGGTGCTCAAGGTCCTGCTGGCCCACAAGGTCCTGCTGGCCCACAAGGTCCTGCTGGCCCTCCTGGTGCTGGTTCTGCTGGTACTGGCGCAACAGGCCCACAAGGTCCTGCTGGCCCACAAGGTCCTGCTGGTCCTGTAGGTGCAACAGGCGCAACTGGTGCTTCTGGCGCTGATGGTGCAACTGGTGCACAAGGTCCTGCTGGTTCATCTGCTGATGTTGCAAACCTTGCAAATGACGTAGCTTCAATTGGTAGTGCAGCTGGTTCAAACGCAGCGCGTATTGCTAACTTAGAGAGCGCTCTTTCTGATGCAATGGATATGATGTCAGGCATGACTGGTGGCACAAACACTATCGAACGTGTTGAAACTATCCGTGAAATCGTAGAACAACCAATCGTTACTAACGAAATCGTTGAGCGTATTGTAGAAGTACAAATGGCTGACGAAGGTACTGCTGGTGCAGTACAAGACCTAAGCAACCAACTTAACGCACTTCGTGTTAAGGCTGATACTGCACAAGCAACTGCACAGCGTGCGCTTGCACTAGCTGCAGACGGTGGCGATGAGCCAATGATGGTTGATATGGGCCCAATCGAGCAGCGTCTTGCACAGCAAGCACGTTCAATTGATGCACTTAACGACTTAGTTGCTCTTCTAAATGCTGATATTGTTGATCTTCAACGTGTAGAAGCACCAATGATGGAGATGACTGATCTTGCTCCTGTAGAAGCAAGCATCGCTCGTAACAGTAACGATATTTCTAATATTCGTGAATTTGCAATTTTACTTCGTCGTAACCAAGTTGGTATCGATGGTCGTGTAAGCGATCTAGAAGCTGACTCAATTCGTCGTGCTGAATTCGATGCTAAGATTGCTGATATTGAAAGCAAGCTACTTAATGTTTCTGGTTCAATCACAACAGGTTTTGGTTGGACACGCATGCACGCTGGCGAGCATGACTTTGATGTTGACAGAATTTTCGGTGCAGACTTTAACCGTAACATCGGTAATAGTTTCTTCTCAACAGGCAAAGGCACAATAAAAACTGATGGCGATGTAGATGACAATGATTTAGATGCACATCAACATGCAGATTTCAAATCAGTTTCAGCTGGTGAATTTTCTAATAGTGTCTCTGTAAACTTCGGTTTCTCAGAAGCTTTAGAGGGCTGTGGTGCTTCACAAGGCGACTGGGGTGCTAACTGTTTCAGTGGCGTTCTTAATATGAATCTTTCACGTGCCTATGATATTTTTGATAGCTCTGATAAAGATGACGAAATCGACTTAGCGTATGTCTTTAACTTTGATGGTGCTAAGTTCCACTATAATCCAATTGGTATGGCTCCAATTACTGTGGAGTTTGGTCCAAACATCGATCGTAAGTTCACAAGTTATGTTCTTGATACTGACAACAATGACACAACAACAGGTATTGCAGTAGATATCAGTGCTCCTGATTTCTTAAGTTTCTTAGATCCAACTCTTGAAATCGTCTATGTAACTGATTCTGATGTTGATGCAAATGCTTCTGTTACTGCTGATGCAGGAGAATATGTTCTTGGTATTCGTGGCACAATGAGCCCGGTTGACTTCTTAACTGGTGGTTTCTCATACGTGACAGAGTCAGTAAACACACTTGATCATGGTGATACATTCACAGGTGGTAATAATAGTACTCATACCGTAATGGGTGTTGATGGTACTTTAACACTTGATCTTCTAACAGCAAGTTTTGAGTATGCAACTGAGACACCAGCTGGTGGCGACGCAAGAGATATCATGTATGTTAATGGTAGCTTGAACGATAACTTCTCAGCAGGTCCACTTACACTAAGTGGTATTAAGTTTAACTATCGTGATATTGACAAAGACTGGAATGGCGTTGATGAGACTGGTGGCCCGTACGATCTTGATCAAGTAGGTTTTGGTCTTGGTGCTGGCGTAGCAATCGATTTAGGCCCAGTAGGCTTCGTTGGTGATGGTTACTTTGATCAGTACAGTATAGATGCTGGCGATGAAGTATCTGCATTTGGTGTTTCTGGTGGTCTTCAGTTACCATTCCTAAACGGTTTCACTGTTAAAGGCTTCTTTAAGAGTGCAAATGAGAACGGTGCTACAGTTAACAGCATCACTGAAGGTCTTACTCGTGATGATGCTAAACTTGATGGCGTAGATGACTACGAAACTAAGTATGGTGTAACTGCAGAAGGTACTATCTTCAGCATGTTAGGTGTAAATGTTGTTGCTAACTTACTTTATGGTTTCGACCATAATGGTGATCAACTTGCTAACTTCGGTTTAAGCTTCAAGCCAATCGAAGGTGAAACAGTTCTTGCTCTAGGACCATTTACTCTAGATCCATACATTTCACTTGATCCATTCCAAGCTGGTGGACACTCACGCTATAAAGTTGGTACTGGTTTTGGTGCTAACCTAGGTGATCTTCCATTCAGCCCAACTGTTCGTGGTGTAGTTAACTACGACATGAATAACAGAGCTGATGCTAATGGTGATTATGAGTATACAGCTACACAAACTCAGTTTGCTATCGAAGCTGCATTAAATGATTTCATTGCTGATCACTTAACGTTAACTGCTCGTTTTGGTTATCATATGGGTGAAAATATTGTCGATAACAATGGTGATGATAGTCTTAATGCGGATGGTAGTGACGATGCTGCTGCTGATGCTGCTAACCCACTTTGGACAAGTTATGATCCAGTCAATAGTGGTTTCACACAAACCACTATGGGCTATGAAATCGGCGTTGACTATTGGGGACTAAACCTCAAGTATGGCGTTTTCGATCGTGACCTTGGTAATGGTGCTGCAGACGCACTATCTGCTGCTAGTAAGTTTAGCGTAGGATATAAAGTCACATTCTAAGTTTTTAAGTTCTAGTTAGTTTTATTGACCCTCACCTTTATTGGTGAGGGTCTTTTTTGTTTTTAGATTAGTGTTGTTTTTAGTAAAAAGTTACCTCATGATTTTGAAAGTTCCCATGGCTGTCGTAGTAAAAAATAGCTGAAAAGGTTTTTGGTTGATCTATCCATTGTATGAAGATTTTATCGCCATCCCAGAGGTTAAGATCAAGAATCTTATCGTTATTTATCCAATGCAGTTCACCTTCTGGTGAATCGATGAGTTCACCTGTAAAAGATTCAATGGTGTAAACAAAGACATACCAATCGTCTGAGCCATCAAACATTGGGAAGGTTATAAAGCCGCGAAGAGTTGCGGATTGTACTGTTAGACCTGATTCCTCAAAAATTTCTCGCCGCATACATTGTTCAGGAGATTCTCCTTGTTCAAATTTTCCACCTAGCCCATTCCATTTACCTTCGTGGTAATCATTCTCTTTTTTATTGCGATGAAGCATTAATGTTTGATTGTCTTTTTTTATATAGCAAAGCGTCGCTAGTTTCATGGTTTTGATTGTATCAGGTAATTAATCTCTAAATAAGTCTAATGAATTGTATGTTCATAGTTATCTTT
>CALHRJ010000115.1 GCA_938038395.1 uncultured Deinococcales bacterium
CTTTGGTCCGTAACCCAAAAACGTACATTTCCCTCTTTATCACGCAGTTTCATGCGCCAAGCAAAGTAATTACCTTGGTCACTCCAGTGAACCCAATTTGGGTGGATGTAGTGGCGCAAAGGAAAGAGAGATTGAACAAGAACCCAAATGGAAATTAGGACTAGTGTAAGTCTCGACCATCTAACTTTCGTTGGTGCTAGCTCTGCAACATGTGGATACTTAAGTTGATTTGGGGAAAATTGATCTCTAAAAAGCCATACGCAAACAGCACCTGTAAAAGCACTCACAAGCATGGGAACGTACTGCCATGTTGTTGAACAATAACCACCAATTACAGCAAAACTAAGCGCACTTAAGATATAAATAAAGCGCATAGTTGGTTTTTTAAAGTCATTAAAAAGTTGGATAGGCCAGTCAGGTTTAAAGAAAACAGTTGTTGCAATGAGCATCATCCAAGGGAATACACCAATGCTAAATATCCAAGCATTGGTAAAGTGGAAGAAAACCAATGCTACGAAAGTGATAAAGCGGGTTGGTTTCCAAAGCAAAAAGGGTACAGCCAATAAATCAAGCAATAAACCACCGTAACTAAAAACGTAGGCTAGCCACCAAGTGTCCGCAAATGAACCAAATAGTGGATAACCTGTACGGTCACTAAGCCACATGTGCATTGGTTCACCACGTAACCAGTCTTTATTGATTTTTGCAATGCCACCAAAAAAATAAGGTACGCCGATTTGGAAACGCAGTAACCAAAGTGACCATCTTGGTATGGTTGGAGACCTTAGAGACTTGTCAAACCATAGTGCATCTAGTGACCAACCACGGTTTAGTGGCATAAAAATCATGATGAGACTTACGATACAAATAAGATAGAAGTGGTTGAGATAGTAAGTAGCATCAAGTAAAAAGATGTAACTAAAGCCGATGAACATAAGTGCCATCGCAACTCTATAAAATAACCCGAGAGTGATGAGTATGCCCAAGACTCCAATTGCAACTATATGTACATACATCCACTGACCAGGTAAAGGCTGAACCCAGTGAAAAAGTGGATACTTGAAGAAAAAGGTTGGCTCGAGCCAGTGGGTAAAGACTTTATCAAAATAAAGAAAACGCCATGCTTCCCAAATCATGATAATTCCAAAACCAATCCTGTAAATATTTAGTCCTGCCGAATGAACGGAATTAAAGAACTGTTTAATAAAGGGACTAGAAAATGTTTTTGAATTCACTTGTTTAGACATGTTTCCCCAATGGTATAGATGTTGTATAAAGTCCTGATACAGGTGAGATTTCTTATTTAACTTTAGGTTAAAAATCTAGAATAAAATCCTCCTCTTTAAAGTCTTTTATGTAAATGTGTGAGAATTATTTGGGGAATGTTTTGAAATTGTTTAGATGAAGCGCTTCCACGATTGATTGCGACAGCAGTTAATCGGCGATGCAGATGCCTGTGGAAATCACACAAGTGCAAGTAAGGATAGATGCTATCAGTGTGTTACAACGTTTCATGGAATTGCTGATGCCAGGATATCTATCTTAATTTCAGATGTCTTAAGTATCTATAGATGTGTTTTTGCGTTTATAGACACTGCCATCTTTTGTACGCTCTAAAAATCCAAACTCAACCAATGCGCGACGTAGCGTCGCAAAATCATCATTGTAGTCTGCAATAGTAATATTAACCTCTCGCTCAGAGTAGGTTTTCCCTTCTTCAAAAGCTTTGACAATTTCTGCTAAGACCACCAAGAGCTTCTTTTGCTGACTTGGAATTTTGACAAGTCTGCCTCTTTTAATAAAAGTAGAAAGTACTTTTTGCGTAAATGCATCTGTCTCAACATTAGAAACCAAATCTGGTTGTGGCATTGCCACCATATCTTTTAGGCTTTTATCTAAAACACCCTCTATAAGAGAATAGGTCTGGTAGTACTGCTCTTTTTTTGAAACCAACAAACCTGCTTTTGTAAGGATGCTTAAATGGTGGGAAGTCGTTCCTGCGGTTAGTTTGATAATACTGGCTAGTTCCTCAGTATGACGTGGTTGTATACGGATTAGGTTGACTATCAATAAGCGTATTGGATTTCCCAGTGCTTTGAAGAGGTCAGCCCTTGCCTTGAGATTCTGTTCGACATTCATGCTTTTTCAACTTGCTTTAGACAATATCTATACACTCCACCGATAGGACCGTGCACCATACTTTTGCGGATTTGGTTTTCAATCATGTCTTGTTTATTGTCTTGCTCTCTAGCTTGGGTAATTCGTAGCTCGAGCCTACTTTCTTCTTCGTCTAACAGCTTCATAAAACTGTTTGTTACGTCCTCAAGGCTACTTTCTTTACTCACTTGCTCAAATAGTTCAATGCCACGTTTAAACATATCAATTTTGATTTGTTCTTTAGAAGCACTAACAGTGTCACCCATTGCTTCATTGAGGTCACGTTGTTGAGCAGATTCTTTTGATAACTTGTGTTGAAATTCTAGGAACTCTTGTTTGAGTTGTTTAATTTTTTCGTCCATTAGCTTTAACACTCCTAGAGCGACTATACATTTTGATTTTATATTTGTCAAATCATATTTAATTATCTAAGCTAATGTATTTCAAATCATATATAGCTAGGTAAGTCTAGTTCTAAGCACGACACTAGATTTTCCTATACATTCTTATTAAACTGGTTTTGCATGTTTTGAATGTCAAATTAAATTTATCCTTAAAGCGTTTCTACGATTGACTGCGATAGCAGTTAATCGGCGAG
>CALHRJ010000116.1 GCA_938038395.1 uncultured Deinococcales bacterium
GAATGCTTCAAGGCTTCTATAACGGGGCGCTTGTGCTGGATTGCGTCGCTCGAGCCAGTCGAACGCACAGGCACAGGGGCAGTTTGTTCGGGCGTTGGCAAGCAAATCGTATAAAAGCTAGCCCCTAAATCGTAACTAGCAAGTTCAGCCAATTCACTTAAAACAGGACGTGATTGTGACTCACAAACGATAGCTACGCTTGTACCTTTCTCTATGCCACAGAGTTCAAAAACACGTCTGAAAGATGCTAACCATTTGCCTTCAATGCGTTCTCTAAGCATTTTTTAGGACTCCTTTTAAAATTCTTTTACTTTACTAAACAGTTTAGTAAATACACTTGAAAAAAGCAAGACTAAACTTGTTGCAAATGAAACGAATTTGGTTTACTATGTGTAGCGTAAGATACAAAATAAAGTCGTCGTTGCAAAAAATACAAGAGTGAGCTTCGCTATGGGATGAGTTTCTCTGTATTTTACAAAATTTGTTTTTGTCTCAACTTAATTAAAAGTTAGGACAGATGCATTTTTTAGGTGACAAGACCTCAAATATTGTATTTTCGAAGGTATTTGAAAAAGTCTTATTGGAGGCATCATGAAAAAAATAGTTTGTCTTTTAGCAGTTCTTTTGACATTTGGTTTACTTAGCCCAGTAGTGGCTCAGTTTCCAGAGAAGCCAGTTCAGTTTGTTGTTCCTTGGCCACCTGGTGACCTTGAAGATGTTCTTACTCGCTTAATTGCAGAAGAATTGCAAGACCAAACAGGCGTTCCTGCTGCGGTCGTGAATGTGCCTGGTGGCGGTGGTGTTGTTGGTGCTACACAAGTATTCCAAGCACCTGCAGATGGTCACACAGTTGGTTCATTCGTAATTGGTATTCCTACTGTTCAGGTTCAAAATGGAAACACACCCTACGACCGTGATGAGTTCGAACCACTTGGTATTTTTGTAACTTATCCATTTGTAGTTGCTGCGCCAAAAGATGCACCTTACGACACCCTTCTAGAACTTGCTGAATACAGTAAAGAGAACGATGTTAGCTTAGGACACTTCGGTTTTGGTCTAGTACCAACCCGTCTTAGCCTTCTAGCTATGGAAGATGCTGGTGGTGAATTTTCATCTGAAGCAGCTTTCGATATGCTTGATTGTGCAACACTTGCATCTGGTGATGTTGATGTTATCAACACAACTGTTCAACTTGTTCTTTCTTGCTTAGATGATGTAAAAGTTCTTGCTTCACTAACCGAAGACCGCATCTCAGTAGTACCAGACGCACCTACTTTAGGCGAGCAAGTCGATGGCTATAGTGGCTTAACACTTTGGAATGGTCTATTCGTTAGAAAAGATACGCCACAAGAAGCTAGAGATGTTATCACTGCAGCTGCAATCGCAGCACTTGAAAGTGACGCTGCACAAGACATTGCGTCTTCGACTGGTGGTTCTGTTTATTGGATAGGTCCAGCACATGCTGAAACACTTATAGACCTTAACTGGTTGCAGATGGAAAATATCATTGAAAGAATGGGCCAGTAGGCTCGATCGAGCTCAACAAGATAGATGTTTTAGAGATTTAACTAATTTATGCTCTAAAAACCTATAACTATAGAGTCGACAGATAATAGTAGCTAAAGATAAACAACTACTATCTGTCGGCTTTTTTGAATTTCTAAGAAGGGGATTTTTGCAGAGCTACCTAGCAAATGCTACCTAATATATATAGCAAATATAGTCTAGGTTCTTCACTATTTTTTAAGTACACGATTATGAATACAAAAGATTCTTCTAAGCAACCTGCACTAGGTGTTATCTATGGCTTTTTCTTTATAGTCTCGGCTGTACTGCTTATACTTATCCCAACAGCCACGGACACTGGACCAGTTGAGCAAGGTTGGTGGACGCAACCTGCACTCATGCCTAGCATCGCTATTTCTGTGATGGTACTCAGCGCAGCCTATTTATTTGGACAACATATTTACAAACTTCGTAGGAACCGTGAACTGAATGTCGAGAATCGTTTAGTTCGAAACGAAGTTTTTGAGTGGTTTAAACCTTTAGAATATTTTATTTACTATTGTTTTTATATTTGGTTACTTAGCATCGTTGGCTATTTTTTATCAAGCCTAATTTTTATTGTCATTCTATGTTTACGTACAGGCTTGCGAAATGCTAAGTGGATGTTTGTAGCGCTCATGTCAGCATTTGCACTCGTAGCACTATTTCGCTGGGGACTCAAGATTTGGGTACCTGTTGCAGACCTCTATGATTTATTTCCGAAAAACATTCGTATTTTCCTAATGAGGAACTTTTAAATGGAAGCTGTCTTAGCTGGTTTACAACAAGTTTTGCAACCTGCGGTTATCGGTGCATTGCTAACAGGTTCAATCGTTGGTGTAATCGTTGGTGCAATTCCTGGTGTTGGTCCTGCGGTTGCAATAGCTATTTTGCTACCTGTAACTTTTTCGATGGAACCTTTAACAGGTCTAACTTTATTGTTAGGTATTTACGCTGCTGGTATGTACGGTGGTGCAATCCCCTCGATTTTGATTAATACACCAGGCACTGTGGTTAATGTTTTAACAACCTACGACGGTTACCCCATGACCAAACGAGGAGAAGGACGAAGGGCATTATCTCTTGCCTATAGTTCTTCATTCGTTGGTGGGGTTTTGAGTGTAATTGTACTGATGCTATTAGCACTGCCACTTGCAAATTTTGCTAAAAAGTTTGGCTCAGCTGACTTTGCTATGGCTGCTCTTTTTGCAATGGTACTCGTAGTTATAGCCCACCGAGAAAAAGCGATTCCTGCTGCTTTTACACTTGGTTTTGGCTTGCTGTGTGCAACGGTTGGTTTAGAACGTGCTTTCAATTCTCAACGCTTCACCTTTGACCAAACATGGCTATTAAGCGGTATACCGCTCATCCCGATGGTTTTAGGTCTTTTTGCAATGTCGCAAGGCTTG
>CALHRJ010000117.1 GCA_938038395.1 uncultured Deinococcales bacterium
ACGTGTTACTCACCCGTTTGCCACTAAACTATAGTTACTAATCACCCCGAAGGAATCAAAGCAACGAGTTTCGTTCGACTTGCATGTCTAAGGCACACTGCCAGCGTTCATCCTGAGCCAGGATCAAACTCTCCAAGATAAGATATGTGCAAAGCACATATCTAAGGAGAGACTCGATTTCCGAATCTCATTCTTTTGGTGATAAATAACCGAGTACACAACTTCCTAAGAAGTTGATGATTACCTATCTCACTGTTTTTAAAAGTGTATGAGTAAACCCATACCTCTTGTTTATTGCATTTTTTATAGTAATTAACTCCTGTTAACTACTTTCTTCTAAAGGTTTCTAAGTCGTTCTTTCCTCTTAATCAGTTGTCATGGTTCCTTCCGCTCTTTGGTTACCTTGTAGGTTTCCCTTGCAAGCGGAATGTAAATATAAAACGGGTCAGGCGGGCATGTCAACCCTAATTTCCCGCACAAAATTCTTACAAATCTTCAAACCATATAAATCTCAAACTTATCCTTGGTTTAAAAGGGTTTTAGGATTAATTTGTTAAATTTTCTCGGCCTTCAGAATAACTCAATGAAGGCTGATTAATCTTCATACGTAGCTTTTTGTCCTTTTCCCAAATATTGAATAACAATTCCAGATTCTGGCTATACTTCGAATCAAAGTATTTGAATTGTATTTAGAGTCACAAAAGAAACACTCTGAAAAACATTTTTCAGAGTGTTTGGATTAAATTTACATATCACTAAAAATACTATTTTGCCCTAATAAAGCTAGAATTTCAAACGCCAGTAATACATTTTCCGTATTCTTAGTTATCAGAGTTCTTAGTCATCAGACCAGATTTCAACTTCAACTGAGCTTTCTACAACAGTACATAAACTATTCGCGGCAACAAAGGCATCAATTTTGTGGAGAAGGCGCTCGAGCTCTACCCTGTCCCCACCAATCACACTCACCCCTATCTGCTCCCACGAGTAAGATTCAAAACCATCCAACCTAGCCACAGACAACGAATAACGTGCCTTTATCTTATTCACCAACGGCGCTATTAAAGAACGTTTCTCTTTTAAACTCTTTACCCAAGAGCATTCAAGCTTAACCAAATAAACTGCAATATATGTCGTTGCCATCTTTTTATATTTAGAATTTAGCTAGAAGTTAAGACCAGTCTTTAAGTTGTATTCTGTTTTCATGTACAAACACAACTGCAGAGCTTTCAACACCTTCAATTAAAGAAGCGTCATCACTCATATGGCCAGCGATTCGCAAATTTGGTGATTTAAACTCTTGCGCCCAAATAATTGCGGCTTCATTTCCACTTGCACCCGCATGAACCATACCGCGCAAGGCCCCTACAACTACAACATCACCCTCGGCTACAATTTCTGCGCCAGCGTTAACATCTCCAAGAATAATTGCCGATCCTGTAGACTCAACACGTCCACCACTTCTAACAGTTCGGGCAATAATTTTGGTTTCACCCTGAGCGTGCTTAACAGCTGGCGCAGCAGTAGTAACTGTAGGAAGTTGTTCTACACTTTGAAAACCACCAACAGTGCCACCTGCAGTTTCGATAACTTCCGTGGCTGCAGCAACTACATCCCAATTAAGCTTGCCAGCTACTTCAAAGTAGCATTCACCTATAATAGCTGCGGATTGTGCTTCTAACTGACGCTTTACATCTTCTGCGGTCTCATTCTTTTCAAAGCTGATGTGGATTCCACCACGTCTACCACGTATTTTCATTTAGACACCTTTTGCTTATTAGCCTTATTTTAAGTATGTTTAAGTCTAACAAAAAAATTCGCAATATGCTCTTTTAGATTCCCACAAATTTACTTAAACAAATCACTTACTCTTGAACATTCCAGTAGGCTGCAAGAAAATCACGTGCTACAGGTATTGCAACAGCACTGCTCGAGCCACCATTTTCAATAAACACAGTGACTACAACTTCAGGTTTCTCCACAGGTCCAAAGCCTGTAAACCAAGCGTGTTCAAAGCCAACACCTTTTCCGTTTTGTGCTGTACCTGTTTTCCCTGCGATTGATACTGGAAAGGTATTTGGTCCAAGTAAATGTCGTCCACCGTAGTTTGTCATCATTAGACGCATGCCATCACGTACGTGTCCCCACGACTTACCTTCAATAATTTTTAAACTTGGCGCAATACGCTCATCACCAATTTGTCTTACCAAGTGCGGTTTGTATTGCTTACCATCCATGGCAATTGTGGCCACTAACTGAGCGACTTGTATTGGCGTAGCTAGCAAATCACCTTGTCCAATCGAAATATTTAAAGTATCGCCTGGTCGCCACGGAAAGCCACGTTGCACACGTGAATAGGTATCATCTGGTACTAGCCCACTACGTTCTTCAAGCACACCAATATCAGCGGTACTACCATAGCCAAGAGCTCTGGCGTAATCGGTCAGTTCTTCAGAAAATTGCGACCATCCTAAACCTACATCAGGTGTTTGGGCAGCAGCATTAAAATAAAATGTATTACAGCTATCTGCAATAGCTTCAAAAACATCATAGGTTCCTTTCGAATAGCCCGCCCAATTACGCATCACCAAATCTCTAAAACGAAATTGTCCTGAACAGGGGTACACTGTGTCAGGTTGAATATGACCTTTATCAAGCAAGGTTAGGCTTGTAACAAGCTTAAAGGTTGAGGCAGGCGCAAAAGCACTTACTGCACGGTTTAACATCGGAAAACCGTTGGTATCTTCTAATAGACCTAAAATATCTTCATTGACAATCGGACGCTTGGTAAATACGTGTGGGTCATAGCTTGGATAACTTGCTAAAGCAAGTATTTCACCAGTATTGGGGTCCATCGCAACAATGGCACCACGGATTTGGTCCATGAGCTCGAGCTCTTTATATTCCCGCTGCCGATTTACATAAGGTAAAGCTTCTTCAAGAACTCTTTCTGCAATTGCCTGTAATTCCAAATCAATGGTAAGAACAATATCTTCACCAGGCAAAGCTTCCACAAGATAATCTTCAAATCGGCCAACAACCCGACGCTTATTGTCAATTTCGATAAACTCTTCGCCGTCTTGACCGTAAAGCTTATCATCATAAAAAGCCTCGATACCACTAACACCCAAAAACTGTTCATCCTTTTCTTCTCGGGTATAGCCAACCAAATGGGCTGCCATATCTGTTGGGTAAAAGCGTTCTTTACGCCGTTTTAAATAAAGGACTTTATCACCAGCAAATGCACCACTTTCAACCAAAGGCTGATCAACCATAAGTTCTTCAAGAGCAGCGATCAAACTGTAGTCAATATCCCAAATAATGGTTTTGCCGTGTTCTTTTTCTCGAGTATCGCTCAAGTCTGGCGGTATTAAAACAAGTGCTTCCCCAAGTAAATGTTCAATTCTGGCTTGCAAGGCAATATCGCCACCGCGATAGACTAAATCGACAGCTAAGCGGTTGTCTGCTAGTACCGTACCATCTCGAGCCAACACCTTACCTCGTAAAGGAACAATCTCCACTTTACCTACATAGTTACCCTGACTTCGTAAACGAAAAGCATCTACCTGAACAAATTGTAAATAGGCTAAACGAATTGAAAAAAGCGATAGTAAAAATACCATCAACACAAACAACAACCGAAGTCTGCGTGTCACAGCTTGAGAAGCTATTGGTGCTGGCGTCGATTGAGGTGCTAAACCATGATGTTTAGCATAGCGTCTATTTCTTAATGTCTTATACATATTCTCAATGTCTTAATATATAGGTAAGTTCTATTTTCCAGCCCTAAAAAATATCTTTAGCATATGAAAACTAAGGTTTCACAGCTCTTATCATTTTACAAACAATCCATCTATTTCAAATCAACTAAGCAAACTAACACTAATAACTTAAAAGGGAACTACCAAAGTTTTTGCTCTATAGATTTACTTAAGCAAATTTACCTGTGCAATCTCACCACGAAAATTTTGCTGTTAAAATTTTTAAACAAAAACTACCTATACCCTAACCTCAGAAAATGAGGATTGATATAACCTTTTAATATTCAATACTAAGCATAGGTTTCTTTATAAAAATTCACGACGTAACATACCATTGCGTTTCATCAATCCATCAACAACTGGCAGAATAATAAGACTTAATGCCACAGTCAAAGCAATCTCAGATGGTGCAACCTGCAAAATTTCAATAAGCGCATTACGGTTGTAAAACCATGAGACTAGGCCCAGAAATACAAACCACTTTGCTGCTAAAGCTACAAAAACTATAATTAAACGCTCAAAAATTCCTGACTGACGGATTTGCGTAGCAACAATTGAGGCTACTAAAACCGAAGCTGCCAATCC